>NZ_JBXWSL010000008.1:0-143553 GCF_059613425.1 Ruegeria sp. BHSA123
ACGGCACCGTGGAACATGTGAAAACGCGAGACGGCCCGGAATCCAGTCGAGCCCAACAGTTTCAGGTGTTGCAGATTGCCCTGGCACCAACGCCGATCCCGCAACGCATGATCGATCAGTGTGGGGGGCGTTTCCTCGTAAGATCCCCGAATGCGCGGCAGGAACCGCACCGCCCATCCGGCACGGCGCAGCAATCCAGCCTCGACGAAATCGTGGCTCATGATCAGCTTATCCTGACCGTTGATCGCACGCATCTTGGGCAGTCCGGCACTGGTAGCGAAAGCCTTGGTGCGGATAATTGCGTTGTGGCCCCAATAATTACCCTCTTGCCCGCACCAACGCGCCAACCCTTCGGCAAAGGCGATGCCATAGACTCCATTGGCAAATTGTTGCATTCGGGCAAAAACCGATTGCGCGCCGATCAGTTGCGGATAGCTCTGAATCAGCCCGGCACCGGGATCACGCGCCAGCGCATCGGTCAGCCGGTGTATAGCGCGGCCGGTCATCAGGCTGTCCGCATCCAGAACCAGCATCGCGTCCCAGTCTGCGCCCCAGCGACTGACCCAGTCGGCGATGTTTCCCACCTTGCGGTCGGTGTTTTGCTCGCGACGGCGGTAATACAACTCCAGTCCTGGGGCGAGCGTGGTGCGCAGGGCTTCGACGCTGGCCTGTTCCTGTGCCGCGATTTCAGGATCGCGCGTGTCGGACAGGATGAACATGGCATAGTGATGCTGCCCACCGCGTGCCTGCAAATCTTCGAGCATGGTGCGGGCGTTGCCCAGCACGTTCCATGGCACTTCGTTGTATACCGGTGTCAAAAGGGCAACGCGCAGGGGCTGTGCTGTGCGTTTGCGCTGCGGACGATCCTGTCTCGACAGCGAAACCATACCCAGCAGAACGGTGCAGACCGTGAACGAAATCCAGAAGAAGTTGAACGAGATAAGCGCCAACAGGATGCCCTCGATCAGATTGATCCCCTGGGCGCTGAACCAGTCGCTCATGATCCACAGCAGGCCCAATGTCGCTACCATCGCCGGTGAAAACGCAAGCGCGCGCCAAAATCCAGTCGCGCCCATGTCTGTGCCCGACGGGGCATCGGCATCGTGGAACCCAACGCTGAAATTCTGCGTGGGCATCGCCAGAGGTGCCTCGGGCGGCATGATATGCAGATCGCGGTTCATATGGTCCATCGGTAAAGCCACACCTCAGAGGCAGGCTGTTTGTCTTTCAGCAGTTGCGCGCGCAACTCGACATGATCGCGCCCATCTGGCTGGAATGAAAACGCAAGACGCAATCCACCCGTATCCGGGTTGCGTTGCAGAACACCGTCCGAGGTTTCTGCATGAGGGGAATCCACGAAGACACTGATCGCCTCGATATCATCGAACAAATCGCTGCCTTCGAAATCGATGACAGCCAAACGCCCTTCACCGAAGGTGTTCTCGCCCATGGCAGTGTTGGTCACCCGTGGCATTGGAGTGCGCTGAGGCTCCTCACCCCATATCAGACGATAGGACAGGTCAACCCGACTGCCTGCTGCATAGGGTTCTGCCGGGCGCCAATAGGCAACGATGTTGTCGTAGATTTCCTGATCTGCCGGTATTTCGACCAAACTAACGGTGCCTTTGCCCCAGTCATTCTGAGGCTCGACCCACAGGCCCGGGCGTTTGTGATAATTCGCCTCAAGGTCGGCATAGTCCGAAAACTCGCGCTTGCGCTGCATCAGCCCGAAGCCGCGCGGGTTCTCGTCAACGAAGGAAGATATTTGCAGGCGGGTCGGGTTGGCCAGCGGACGCCACAACACCTCGCCCGCGCCATTGCGGATCAACAGCCCGTCGCTGTCATGGACGGCAGGGCGGAAATCGTCAAACCGGCTGTGGTTGGTCTGGTCGAACAGGAACATCGAGGTGCCCGGCGCGATACCCACATGAGGCAGGTCTTCGCGGGGAAAAAGCGTGGCCTCGACATCGATAACGCAATCTGCCCCCGCCGTGACATTGAAGCGATAGGCGCCAGTCACGCTCGGACTGTCCATCAACGCATGGACGACCATATTGCGATGGCCGGGTTTGGGGCGTTCCAGCCAGAAACGGATGAATTCAGGAAATTCCTCACCATCCGGTTCACCTGTTTTCAGGGCCAGACCGCGTGCTGACAAACCGTAGACCTCGTCCAGACCGATAGCGCGGAAATAGCTGGCACCCTGCCAGACGCAGAATTCATCCGTCTTGCCGGGGCGGTGCATCTCGGTCCGAAGGCGCAGGCCTGAAAAGCCCAGAGTCTCGTCGATGGGCAATTGTGGCACATCTTCAGATTTCTCGAACATCCCCAGATCGAAAACGACCGGTGTGGTCATGCCATTTTCGACCGTTTCCACCTTGACGGTCCGGGGGAAATACAGGCCCGGTGTGAAGAAATCGACGTTGAATGGTGTTTCGGTCTCGTACCACAAAGCCCGGTCCAGTCGGAATCGGATCGAGCGATACTGTTCGTAAGTCAGATCCTGCCATTCCTGAGGAACCATTTCACGTTCCGCATAAGGGCGGCTGGCCAGGTCGCGGGCCAATTCGACCACGTAGTCGCGGTCAAAGGGGACTGCGCCCCCGGATGCATAGGCCGATGGGGCAAAGGCCAAGGCTGTCGTCGAGACGAGGAATGCGCGACGGGTTAAATTCATCTCTTCAATTTCCAGGGTTGAGACTTGAACCAAGATGCCAGATAAGCCACGCCAATGATCATGGCAAAGCCAATCATATTGGCGACAAAGACGGTGGCAACATCCCGCCCAGTCTGATCAAGGGCAACGCCGATAAGTCGTGCTGCCGCCATGGAAAATACAAAGACTGCAAGGGATTGCTGACCGACTTTGGTGATGACTGTCAACAGGAACTGCCAGACGCGCGCGCCCATGCTGTGACCCGTCGCAATCAGGCGGTGACCATGTTCGCCTGCCGCGGCCCAACCCAGATAGGCCAATGACAGAAAATGGACATATCGCAGCGCGCCAAACTCGGTTTTGTCGCGCAATTCGTCAGTCAGTGGCCAGATCTTTCGGATCGCAGCGCCCAACTCAGGCGCAGCGGTATTGACCCAGAGGAAGACCTTCCAAGATCCAAACGGAGCTGACAGGATCAGGAACAAGGCAGCCGCCCAGACCAGAGATTTCGATACCGGTGGAGCGGGAATCCAGCCGCGCATCAAGGCAAATCCGGTGAAGAACAGCAATTGCCAGCCAAACGGGTTGAAAAACCATTGCCGATCCGACCACGGCTCGGCCGGAAGGGCCAGCGCGCCGGTCTGGGTGACACACCAGATTGCCACAGATGCAGCAGCCATCAGCCAGAAACTGATACGGTATAGCGCGATGTAGAGCGGCATCAGCGCCAGTACCACCAGATACATCGGCAAGATGTCAAAGTAGTTCGGTACATAAGTCAGCGTGAAGAGCCCCACCATCTGCGGGGCGGGATCATCGAAGAAATGCTGAAGGTTCAGCGACGAGACATAGGTTTTCTCGAACGCACCGGTCAGGTCCAGCGCTGCCATTGTCATGGCAACAAAGAAGAACAGGGCAATATGGGCCCAATAAACCTGCCAGATGCGATAGGCCACACGGGCTGTGCCCATCCACCAGCCCTTGTACAGGAACGCCCCGCCAAAGGCGATGGCCGAGGCCATGCCCGAACAGAACACGAAGATCTCGGTTGCATCTGAGTACCCAAAGCGCGCCGGGATCCAATTCGCCCAGGGATCATTGGGAATGTGGGCAATCAGGATGATGAACATCGCGATGCCGCGATAGAAATCCAGTCGCGGGTCACGCGTGCGGGCGGGGGTCGCAGCCGAGGCCGCGACGGGTGCAAAATCAGCAGCGGGCGATATGGTCGCCATACGGTCTCTGTCCTTCTTGGTCGTCTTGTTACTCGGCGGGGACGCTTTGCATGTCTCCGCCGTCGCGCGCCGCATCAATCAGGGCGCGGCGCGCAATGGCATAATTGTCTTCACCGCCGGCGCGTTTAGCACGGCGGTCATCCAGAATACGTTCGACGGCATCCAGACGCCCGGCACGCAGACCCGAGTCGATGGTAATGCGTTCAAATACATCACGTTGTGCGTGGCTTCCACCGGCCAGTTGCATTGAACCGCGCGCCGCCAACAAGTGATCAAATGCCGTGCCATAATGGCCGTCACCAAAGGCTTCAAGGCCCATGGCGGCCGCGACACCGGGATCGGCCATACGGCGGGTGGTGTCGTCATTGGCACGCGCTGCATCCTTGTTCATGCGGGTCAGCATCTTGGCGGTGGCGTCGGCGCGGTTGTCACCGGTCAGCGCCAGTAGATAGTGCAGATCGGCGAAGATCAGGCAGCCGTCTTCGGTGCGCGCAGCACTCAGGTCAGCCAGTTCTTCCCAGCGATTTCCGACATTTACGCCTTCAAGTTCAAGCCGCATCAGCAGCGAAGTTCCGTTCGAGATGTCGCGGTAATCGTCGGTTTTGTCCTTGCGGACGTGGTTGTCATACAGATCCATCACCTGATCAATCTGACCCAGATCCAGATGCATCAGAGCCTTATGCCACCAGACGTGATAGCGGAAGTTGTTGCAATGGGCCCAGGCCGCCTCGCGTCCGGCCAGCCAGTCAAGGCCCAGCTGCGCGTTGCCAGTCATTTCATGGACATGGGCCACCGCGTGCAGACCCCAGGCATCGTCGGACACCATCCAAAGCGCCTGACGTCCTGCAATTTCGGCCTTTTCGTAGGCTCCGGTTTCTTCCAGTGCGAAGGAATGGCAGCCCAGCAGATAGCCGCGACCGGGGTGATCGGGTTCATATGCTGGCATTACCCGTTCGATCGAACGGCGCATTCCATCCGGATCCCCCAGAACGAAACGGGTCGCATGGCTGAGTTTCATCGCCAACGTATCTTGTGGATGATCGCGCAGGACTGCTTCGAACTTTTGCACCGCCTGTGTCAGTTGGCCCGCCAGATACAGCCCCAATGCATCGACAAACAGCCGCTCGCGCGCCGAGACGGGCTGCCGGCTCATCGCAGCATTGGCAGCCGCCAAAGCCTCGACTGCAACCGCCATCATCTCACGCCGACCGAGAAGGGCCATGAACAGGCCTTTCACGGCATGACCCAAAGCAAAATCGGGCTCAAGCTCCAACACTTTGCCCAGATGTTGGGGTGTAGCCGCGGCATGCGCCATAAACCCAAGCAGAACACCATTCCAGGCTTCGACAGCTTCCGGCTGCGCCAAGGTGTTCATCTGTCCAAAAACGTCTTGTTTCATACTTGGGTCCAATCTGATTGCGGTATTTGACACTGTTTGATGTAACAGAGTGTGCGAGAGCGGCGTATCAGTATCGACCCCGCTCTCGAATTGGTGAAATGTCGTGTGTAAGAAAGTCGAAAAAATCCGCCGATTCAAAGGCATGTTTCAGCAACTTGCCGCCTAGTTGTGCAAGTGTTTCAATCGTCGAACGGGTTTTCAGCGCTTAACACCCAGTAAGTATCGGCCCCGCAGGTGGGTGGCGCGCTGCGATATGTTACAGGCGTGCGTGACAAGTTCAGGGGATTCCCGATCAGGTTCACGATACCGGGCTGGGCCTGCATCGAAATCTGCATTTTTCGTGCTGCCACCTGTTCCGTATCAAAAACCTGATCCAGCGTCTGGACCGGTCCTACGGGCACTTTCACGGCTTCAAGACCGGAAATTACTGATCGTGTATCCAGACCTTGGACAGCGGGCCGAAGAACGGCGTTTAGCGCATCACGGTGTTCCAGTCGCGCCGGGTTGGTCACGAATCTGGGGTCGTCGGCAAGTTCGGGTTGTCCCAGGAAACCGCACAGCTTTCTGAACTGGCCATCATTTCCAACCGCCAGAATGACATGCCCATCGGATGTCTCGTAGACGTCATAAGGCACGATGTTGGGGTGCCCGTTTCCACGGCGCTGCGGAACGTTGCCAGAAGTCAGGTAATTGACGCCCTCGTTGATCAGCCACGCGATCTGAGAATCAACAAGTGCCAGATCGACCTGTTGACCTTCACCGGTCAGGTCGCGGTGGCGCAGCGCGGCCAGAATGCCAACGCTTGCATACATTCCGCACATCACATCAGCGATGCCGACCCCCACTTTCGTCGGCGCGCCTTCCGGGTCGCCGGTCAGGGACATGATCCCGCCATAGCCCTGTGCCATCAGGTCATAGCCGGGTTTGCTGGCATTTGGCCCGGTTTGGCCGTAGCCTGAGATCGAGCAGTAAACGAGGCTAGGGAATTCCTGCGACAGGGTTGCATAGTCCAGCCCGTATTTCGCGAGACCGCCAGGTTTGAAATTCTCAATCAGAATATCCGCGTGTGAGGCCAGCCGCCGTACTTCCGCCTGACCTTTCTCGGTTGCGATATCCAGGGCCACAGATTTTTTGTTTCGGTTCGCTGACATGAAATAGGCGCTCAGGTCCGAACGGTTGCCATCGGCATCGGTGACATAGGGCGGACCCCATTGCCGTGTGTCGTCGCCCCCGGTGGCAGGGTTCTCGATCTTGATGACACTTGCGCCCAGATCACCCAGCAACTGCGTGCAGGTTGGCCCGGCCAGAATACGGCTGAGGTCCAGAACTTTGACGCCCTTCAGCGGGCCCTCAGATGCGGCCATCGTATCCTCCACGGTCGATTTCAGCGGCGATGACAGTAAATGTCTCGGCCTTTACAGCAGCTTCAAGTGCTGCACGCAACTCTGCCCGGTTGCGGACAGTGTGGCCGTTTCCACCAAATGCACGGCCCATGGCGGCGAAGTCATGGTGGCCGAAATCCACGCCATTCTTGCCCATCTGCCGCTGCCGCTGTTTCAACTCGATAAGGGCAAGGCTGGCATCTACGAAGACAAGAAAGATCGGATTGCCGCCCATTTCAGCTGCCGTCGACAATTCCCCGGCGACCATCAGAAGCCCGGCATCACCCGAAAAGCTGATCACCGGGCGGTCGGGCTCGGCCAGTTTCAGACCAATGGCCATTGGGACAGCACAGCCCATGGTGCAGAGCGCCGAGGATTGGATCAGCCCACGTTCTTCGCTGCATTCCCACATCTGGCTCAGCAGAATGCGATGCGCGCCGCTGTCAGCGGTTGCGAGTGTTTCGGGGGGCAGGGTAGTGCGCGTTTCGGCGATGACAGCGGCGGGTCCCCAGTCCTCATCGGTGGGAAAGGCCAATGCCAGTGCGGTTTTGACCTGCGCGGGCTCACCACCCGGCCATGTCGTGCGGGCGGGGTTTCCCTTGGCAATGGCCTCAAGCGTCTCGCCCGTGTCGGCCACCAGATTAAGACCCGCCTGATGCATGTAGTGGTCATTGATCACCGCTGATATGTCGATGACGCGCTTTTCTTCGGGGTCCCAGATTTCGCGCCAGCCGGGGCGCATTTCGATCGGGTCATACCCCAGACACAGCACCAGATCGGCTTGTTCGACCAATGGGACAAGGTGCTTGTCTGCCAAAGGCGACAGGCCAGCGCCGCCCAAACACAATGGGTGATCTTCGGGAACAACACCCTTGGCCTTGTAGGTGGTCACAAATGGAATTCCGAAATGTTCCAAAAACGCCTGCACCACACTGCGCGAGTCGTCATAGAGGACATCGAGACCAATAATGGCGATTGGGCGCTCGGCCTCAGCCACCCAGCGCCGGGCCTTTTCAAGGCATTCGCCATTGGGGCTGACGGGCGCGACCTTGGCCAGACGGCGGCGTTTCACGCCCGTCACTGGCGTATCGGCGACCGAGATCGGAACATCGATATGGACCGGGCCCGGTCGCGGCTGTGTGGCAAGCGACACAGCCTTGTCTGCGACGATATCCGCGCCCTTGGCCGTCAGTGTGAACGTGCCCTTGGTGATGGAACGGTAAACCTGGCTGTGATCCATGACCTGATGAGTATAGGTCAGCGCCTCGTCCGCATCGACGCAACCGGTCAGAACGATCATCGGAACACGGTCCTGCAACGCATTGGCCACCACATTGATGCCGTTCATCGCGCCCGGACCCAAAGTGGCGACCAGAATCGCAGGCGCGCCGTCGCGGTGATGCACGGCCTCGGCCATGAATCCGGCCGAGTTTTCATGTTTTGTCAGATGAAAGGTGATGCCCGCCTTTTCAAGCGCATCCACCAGTGTCAGGACCTCACCCCCCGGCATTCCAAAGGCGTGGCGGCACCCCGCTTCATACAGGCGTTGGGCCAGAAGATCGGCGGCGCGCGGCGTGGGGTCCTGCATCAGTCATGCTCCGAGATAACCGTTTCGAAGCAGATTGCGGAGGACGCCACCAGACGCAAGGCGGATCACGTCAGTGTGACTATTTGACTGCGTCTTCAGCGACAGATTGAAAGGTTTTATCAAGTTCTGCAGCAATGTCCTGCAAAGCTTGTCCGCCTTCCGCCATGTAAGGGTCAAACACGAAACTGGGGGTCTTGTAAGACAGGGTTGCGGTTCCGTCCTCGTTCTCGGTGACATAGAAACGGATCGGTGCTTCGATCATTGCATTGGTAGAGGTTTCCAGCACCCTTACCGCGTAATCGTTGTTGAACGCGCCAATAACCAGATTGCCCGGAATGGTGATTCCGCGCGCCGCAGCTGCCTTGGTGGGGCCGGCCTGCGTGACCACTATCAATCCGTTGTCCTTGATCGCAGCCTTGGTTGCATCGACCAGTTCCGAATAGGTTTTGTCCGCAGGAAACACGGCCCAACCGGCTGGGGCGTCTTGTGCCCAAACGGGTAAAGTGATCAGGCAGAGCAAGGGAATGAGGGCTTTCATTGTCACGTCTCCTGTATTGAGGTGCAACCTGTGTGCCAGACCTTACCGTCCCGCGACATCACAAACCCGTGTTCATGTGCCCGTGCGGTTTTTCCGGCGCGTCTTTAACAGGTAGATATCCATGATCCAGCCATGTTCGGCGCGGGCCTTCGCCCGGGTCTCAAGGATGTTCTGCGCGACTTCATCCAGCGGGCCACTGATCAGAACCTCTTCTTTCATACCCACATAGGCGCCCCACCAGATGTCATAATCTGCCAAATCAAGGGTTTGGAACGAGCATTCGCCATCCAGCATCACCGCGACGTTCGAGGCCGCATCGGGCCAGCCTTCGTCCCGGATACGACGACCGGTTGTGACAACGTAGGGCGCGCCCAGATCATTGATGGGAATCACATGGGCAGCGGTCAGCGCCTGCAACGCGGTGATGCCGGGGATAACCTTGGTATCGGGTTGCGGGTTCAACCGGGCAGCGATACGCAATGAGCTGTCATAGAGGGACGGATCCCCCCAGATCAGCAACGCGACATGCTGCGCCTCTGGATGAGCGGCAATGGCCGCTTGCCAGCGCAGGGCGATGGCGTCGTGCCATTCATCGACACCGCGCAGGTAGCCATCGTCGGCCCGGCGCTGGGGAATATCGAAATAGGCGATCTGTGGCGGCGTTTCGGCGACACGCTCAATGATCGCTTCACGTAGCCCGGCCAGATCAGCCTTGTTTTCCCCTTTGCGTGGAATCAGGATCAAATCCGCCGCCCGGATCGCCTGCGCGCCCTGAAACGTTACATGATCCGGATTGCCGGTGCCGATGCCGATCAGGCTCAGATCAATCATCGTCGAACTCCGCCAGCGGGCCGTAAAGAATCAGTGCCGGTGCTTTGCCGATCTCGGTTTTCAGCTGCTCTGCCAGCGCGCCAATCGTGGCGCGTTGCAGTTTTTGGTCGGGGGTTGAGACGGATTCGGCCATAAGCGCCGGAGTATCCAAAGGCAAACCTTGAGTGTGCAGGGCTTCGACGAGCAAGGGGAAGGTGCGTTTGCCCATGAAAACGACGGTGGTGGCCTGCGGATCGGCCAGCGCCTTGAGGTTCAGGTCGTCGGGCAACTCACCACTGACGTCATGGCCGGTCACGAACTGAACCCGCCGGGCCGTAAGCCGACGCGTCAATGGAATGCCTGCGGCCGCTGCCGCTGCCACTGCTGAGGGGACGCCGGGAATGATCTCATAGGCGATACCGGCTACGCGCAGGGCGACAAGCTCTTCCTCAAGCCGTCCGAACATACCGCCGTCTCCGGATTTCAGGCGCACCACATGCTGACCGGATTGCGCGTAATCCACCAGCAACCGGCTGACATGGTCCTGCTTGGGTGACGGACGACCGGCCCGCTTTCCGACACCAACCAGATCCGCATCGTCGCGCGCATGGCTCAGGATCGGGCCGCTGCTGAGATCGTCGAACAAGATCGCGTCGGCCTTTTGCATCCGGTCCACCGCCTTGAGCGTCAGCAGTTCCGGATCTCCGGGGCCAGAGCCGATGAAAGAGACAAAGCCACTCATGCCGACGCCTCCGCAATCAGGTGAAAGAACGTGCCAGTGACATTGCCACGCAGTGATCCGGTTTGCGGGCCTTCTTCCCCTTCGGCGTCAAACACGCGTGCCAATGGGGCGTCCGGTTGGTCCACGATCGAGGAATAATGGAACTCGTGTCCGCGCAAGGCCGAGCCTTTGGCAAAGCCGGGCATAGGGGCCAGAAGGGCGGCCTTTCTATAACCAAGGTTGAACTTGCGCTTCTGATAAGATGTGACAAGGCCCAGCAAACCAGCCATTTCGTGGTGCACGCCGTCCTTGTCGATCAGCGCCTGACCAAGCGCCATGTAGCCGCCGCATTCTCCGTGCACCGGTTTTGTTTCCGCGTGTTTACGCAAACCACTCAGAAAGGTGGTGGCCGCTGCCAATGTTCCGGCGTGCAATTCGGGATACCCGCCGGGCAGCCAGACCAGATCGGCATCCGCCGCCGGAGGTTCGTCTGCCAAGGGTGAAAAAGGCAAGATCTCGGCACCCGCTTCGTGCCACCCTTGCAAAAGGTGGGGATAGGTAAAGGAAAAGGCGGCATCACGGGCCAGCGCGATCCGCTGGGCCGGGGGCCGCGGCAGTGCGGCTGACGAAGGTCCGCTGGGGCCTGAGGAAGCTGCCCGCTTGATTGCGTCAAGGTCCACATGTTCTCGTAAAAACGCAGCATAGCCTACAATGGCGCTTTCCAGATCGGGGTGTTCGACCGCCTGAATAAGTCCCAGATGCCGCTCTGGCAGGGTCAAATCACCACGGCGGGGCAGCACGCCCAGAACAGGCAGGCCCGCGCGCTCCATTCCCAGACGGGTCAGGCGTTCGTGGCGGGGGCTGGCGCATCGGTTCAGGATCACTCCGGCAAAGGGCAGATCGGGATTGTACATCCTGAACCCCAGCGCCGTTGCCGCCGCTGATTGTGCCTGCCCGCCCACATCCAGCACAAGCACAACGGGCCAGCCCATGCGCAGGGCGGTCTCGGCGCTCGATCCTTGCCCGACTTCGCCAGGCTTTGCGACACCGTCGAACAAACCCATCGAGCCCTCGGCCACCACAATGTCAGCGCCTTCGGCCTGAGCAGAAATTGCACTGAGCAGGGGATCTGCCATCGCCCAGCTGTCCAAATTGAACGAAGCCCGCCCGGCAGCTGCCCGGTGAAAGGCGGGATCGATATAATCCGGCCCGCTTTTAAAGGGTTGCACGGTCAGGCCATCTTCGGCCAGCGCGCGCAAAAGGCCCAGCATGACTGTCGTCTTGCCAGTACCCGAAGAGGGTGCTGAAATCAGAATACCCGGAGGGTTAGTCATCACCATGGCTCCAGCTTGACCAAGGGCTGTCGGCACTTTGCGGGCGATAGCGGCGGTCGTAATCTCTGGAATAAAGACAGCTTTCCTCAAAACCCTCACCGGCCAGCGCGGGGCCGACCATGATCAAAGCCGTGCGCGAGATGCTTTCATCCAGCGACCCTTTCAGGGTTTCCAGCGTTGCGCGGATGATCTGTTCATCCGGCCAGCTTGCGCGATACACAACGGCCACCGGGCAGTCCGGGCCATAAGCCGGGGTCAGGTCTGCAATAACCTTGTCCAGATTGCCGATTGACAGATGAATGGCCAGTGTCGCGCCGGTACGGGCAAAATTAACCAGGGTTTCACCTTCGGGCATGGATGACGCGCGCCCCGGAGTTCTGGTCAGAACCACCGACTGCGCTAGTCCCGGCAGGGTTAGTTCGGTGCCCAGGGCCGCTGCGGCGGCGGCAAAGGATGGCACGCCAGGGGTGACGCTGACCGGAATGCCCACTTCTTTCAGGCGTCGGATTTGTTCGCCCATCGCTGACCAGACTGACAAATCGCCCGAATGCAGCCGTGCCACATCCTGACCCGCTTTATGCGCGACTTCGATCTCGGCCATGATCTGGTCCAGATCCATGGGCGCAGTGTTGATGATTTTTGCGTCTTTGGGGCAGTGGCTCAGAATTTCCTCGGGCACCAGCGATCCGGCATAAAGGCACACGGGACACGAGGCGATGATGTCGCGCCCACGCAATGTCAACAGGTCTGCAGCGCCCGGTCCGGCGCCGATGAAATGAACGGTCATGTTTGTCCTCCGATGGCGATGGCGCAGGTGGCCAGCCGGTCGTCCGAAATATGTCTGGGTGAAAGCAGTCGCGCGCCGGACCCGGCGGCGGCAAGGGCCGATGCTTCGGCAACGCTGCCGGTGCCATAAGCGGCACGGCTGCGGTTCGAGCATGTCAGGGTGCGTTGTCCGGCCAAATCGGCAGCCGCCACGAAATGCAGCGGAAGAGCAAGGCTTTCCGCAAAGGCCACCAGCGCAGAGTGGCCGTTTTTGTCAGCGACCGTCGCCAGAGCTTGGACATCATGGCTGGCCGCTGCCGCGTCATAGGCGGCGCGCAAACTGTCTGCCGTCGCGTCGGATGAGAAGCCCAAGCCTGCCACGATCATAACGTCACGCTCCACTGGACGACCGGATAGGCAGATTTCCAGCCGCGCCGCGGTCCGAGCGGTGCAGAATGAGCCAGTTCGATCCGCAACAGGTCTCCGCCCAGGTCTTGGTGCCATCGCGCCAACAGGGCTTCGCTTTCCAGCGTTACCGCGTTGGCGACCATCCGGGTGCCAGCGGGCAGGGCGTCGCGAAGCCACGCCAGCAGGCTGGCGCTTAGCCCACCGCCGATGAAAACCACATCCGGCAGTGGCAAACCGGCCAGCGCTTCGGGTGCTGTGCCGTGGACAACCTGTAACCGATCCTGCCCCAGCGCGTCGGCATTGCGGCGAATGCGTTCGGCCCTGTCGGCGCGGGGTTCGATACTGGCGGCGGTCAGGGTCGGGTCGCACATCAGCCATTCAATACTGATCGAGCCGGTGCCACCGCCAATGTCCCACAGATGTTCGCCCCGCTGCGGTGCCAGTGCGGACAGGGTCAGTGCCCGGATCGGGCGTTTGGTGATCTGGCCGTCGGTTTCAAATAGATCATCCGGCTTGCCCGAGGCCTTGGACAGTCCCTGCCCAGTGCCGGTCACTTCCAACCCGACGCAGACAGGATGATCGAAGGTTCCCAGCAGAGCTTCGGTCAGGCTCACTGTCTGGATGCTTTCCCGCGGGCCGCCGAGGGCCTGCATCACATGCAACGCGCTGTCGGCAAAACCGGTTTCGCTCAGATATGTCGCCAGTTCAGCAACCGCCTTGCCGTCACGCAAAAGCACAATGGCATGAAGATCCGGGGCCAGATGCGGCCGCAATCGGGTCAAAGGCGCAGCGTGCAGGCCGAACGTCGGCGTGCTTTCCAAAGGCCAGCCCAGCCGCGCGGCGGCCAGCGAAAACGTGGACTGGCCGGGCAGGGCGGTCCACTCTTTGGCATCGAAGTTACGCGCGATGACGGACCCTGCGCCAAACCAGAACGGATCACCTGACGCCAGAACCACCGTCTGCCGTCCGCGCAGGCCTTTCAGGATCGGCAATCCGTCCGAGAACGGCACCGGCCATTCGACCCGTTCAGCCTCGTTTTCCGGCAGCAGCGACAGGTGACGAGGCGGCCCCATGATCACTTCGGCCCGGTCCAGCACTTGACGGCTTGCAGGCGACAGGCCATCAAGCCCATCTTCGCCCAATCCCAAAACGGTCAGCCACGGAGACTCAGACATGCCCAACCTCCTGATTCTTGGCGGCACGACCGAGGCCAACGCTTTGGCCAAAGCTGTTGCGGAACAAGGGATTACGGCTGTGTATTCTTATGCGGGACGGGTGGAAACCCCGCGTCCGCAGCCGTTGCCGGTGCGAGTTGGCGGGTTTGGCGGCCCGGAAGGTCTGGCCCACTACATCCGTGAAAACGCGATCACCCATGTCGTGGATGCGACCCATCCATTTGCGGCGCAGATGAGCCGGAACGCGATTGAGGCGTGTCACACAACTCAGGTTCCACTGGCCGCCTTGACCCGCGCGGCGTGGAAGCCGCAACCCGGCGATGTCTGGCACCGCGTGCCCGATATCCCTGCCGCCGTCGATGCGCTTGCAGGTGATCCTCAGCGTGTGTTCCTGGCTGTCGGACGTATGCATCTTGAAGACTTTGCTGCCCAGCCCCAGCACCACTACCTGCTGCGTCTGGTGGACGAACCCGACAGCTTGCCCTTGCCTCTGGCGCAGATTGTCGTGGCCCGGGGTCCTTTTGCAGAAGCCGATGACCGCGCACTGATGCAGCAACATAGGACGCAACTTGTGGTGTCCAAGAACGCGGGCGGCTCGGGCGCGCGCGCCAAGCTGGACGCAGCGCGGGCGCTGGGCCTGCCAGTGCTTATGATCGACCGCCCGGTGCTTCCCAAGCGGACCGAGCTTTCGACTGTCGCACAGGTTCTGGACTGGCTGTCTCATCCCTGATCCTCGACCGGGGTGAAGCGTGGCGTATAGACGATCGGCGTGCCATTGCGTTCGATGACGCGAGTGCGCGAGGAGCCAACAATTACCACGGTCTGCATATCCGCCATCTCGGGCGTGGCCTCGGCCAGTGTGGAAATCCGGATCGCCTCATCCGCTCGTGACACGGCGCGCGCAAACAGGATCACCCGCTTGGGCTCGCATTCTTCGCGCAGGATTTCCAATGTCTTTACAAAACCTTCCGGGCGTGACTTCGAGCGGGGGTTGTAGAATGCCATCGAGAAATCGGCCTGCGCAGCCAAGCGCAGGCGTTTTTCGATCAGCGACCAGGGCTTTAGGTTGTCGCTAAGGTTGATGGCGCAGAAATCATGCCCCATCGGAGCGCCTGCGCGGGCAGATGCGGCCAGCATCGCGGTGATCCCCGGCAGCACATCTATCTGAATGTCACGCCATTCTGTTGGGCCATTCTCCAACGCTTCGAACACAGCTGCAGCCATAGCAAACACACCGGGATCGCCCGAGGACACAACAACCACCCGCCTGCCGTCGGCGGCCATTTGCAGCGCGTGTTGCGAGCGGTCGATTTCAACCCGGTTGTCACTGGCGTGCAGGGTCAGGCCGGGGCGGTCGGCCACGCGGGCCACATAAGGGATATAGCCCACCACATCAGTGGCGTCGGCCAAAGCCGCTGTAACTTCGGGGGTGACCTGCGCTTCGTTGCCCGGACCAAGGCCTGCGATCTTGACCCAGCCGCTCATGGTCGGCGCCCCTGACCATGAACAACGATTATCGAGAAATACGGGGTGATCTTCTCGCAGGCCTCAGACAGTTTTGTCACCGTCTGGTTCGGCATTTGCGCGTATTCGACAATCCATGCGCGGTCGTACAACCCGGAGGTTTTCAGTGCGCGTTTCACCTTGTCGATGTTCCGCCCGATCTTCATCACGACCAAAGCATCTGTCTTCGCCATGCGTTCAGCCAGAACCTCCTCGGGCAGGGTGCCGACCAGAACGGTCAGCACATCATCCCCCCAGGTGATCGGATCGCCGGTGGCCGTCCATGCACCGGACATACCGGTGATGGCTGGTACAACCTCGACCGGAGCTTCGTCACGCAACCGATTGTAAAGATGCATGAACGAGCCGTAGAAAAACGGATCGCCCTCACACAGTACCACCACATCCTCACCCTGTTCCGACAGCGTCTTCAGGTGTGCTGTGCACTCTTCATAGAACGCGGCCAGCAACTCGTTATAACGCGGATCAGTGACCGGGATTTCGGTGGTCACCGGGTATTCCATCGGGAATTCAATCGCGCCTTCGGGGATCATCCCGTTGACGATTTTGCGGGCCTGACCGCTGCGACCCGGTTTGCGAAAGAATGCCACGTGTTTGGCGTTGCGAAGAAGGCGATCGGCCCGGACACTCATCAGATCAGGGTCACCGGGGCCAAGGCCCACGCCGTATATGGTACCCATTTTCATTCCGCCCGGCTTGCGATGGCGTTGATGGCTGCAACGGTGATGGCGCTGCCACCCAGACGGCCTTTGACAATGCAGGAGGGGACGGGTTGCGCCTGCCACAACGCGTCTTTGGATTCCATCGCTCCGACAAATCCGACCGGGCAGCCGATGATCGCTGCAGGGCGCGGGCAATCCGGGTCTTCCAGCATGTTCAGCAAGTGAAACAGCGCGGTGGGCGCGTTTCCAATGGCGACCAGAGCACCTTCCAGATGCGGACGCCAGAGTTCCAGCGCAGCGGCAGAACGGGTGTTGCTCATCTCGGCGGCCAGAGGGCGCACGCGTTCGTCATGCAGGGTGCAGATCACCTGGTTGTCGGCAGGCAGACGGAAGCGGGTCACACCTTCGCTGACCATGCGCGCGTCACACAGGATCGCCGCGCCGTTTTCCAGCGCCGTGCGTGCAGTCTGCACAAATCCGGGTGAGAAATGTACAAACTCCTCCAGCCCGACCATGCCGGCGGCGTGGATCATCCGAACGGCGACCTGCTCTTCATCGGCATCAAAGCGGGTCAGATCAGCCTCGGACCGGATGGTGGCAAAGCTTTCCTTGTAGATCGCCGCGCCATCAGTTTCGTAAGTGTAGGGCATCAGGTGAAGTCCATGGTCATGAGTGTTTCGGGGGCGAGCCCGCGTTGGCAGGGCTCATCCCCTGCGCGGCCCTGTTTGACAAGATCAAATCGCCCGTTGTTGCCGACCACTGTGATCTCGGCCGGGCCCATATGGGCGCATCCCTTGGCGCAGCCCGAGACATGCAGGCGACCGGGAATGCGCCGGGCCAATGCACGGGCGATGTCGCGGGTTTCCACCTGCGCTTGCGGGCAGAACGGCGCGCCGGGGCAGGCGTCGGTTGTCATCATCGGATCGGCTCCGTCCATGACGAAATCCGGGGAGGGTATCGCCGCCCCGCCTTCCAGCAGGATCAGCCGCCACGGGGTGACACGCAGGGCAGAAGCGCCGCTGGCTTCGATCAGTTCACAAAGCTTGCGCGCAGGCAGCGAGCCGAATGCCGCGCCGTAGAGAGAACCCAGTTCACAGGGGCCGGGTTGCAGTTTTTCACCGATAGGACCGGGGGCAAATCCCTGCCAATCCTGTGGCAGCGCGTAGGCGACCCGCGCCATGCGGCGTGTCTCGGCCGTATAGGTCTGGGCAAACCAACGGGCCAGCGCGATCACGTGGTCGATGGCGTCGCCTTCGGCCACACACCGCCCGGTTTTGCAGCCGTCGGCGCGCAGGATCAGACCGTCAGCACCCAGTTCCAGACGAATATCTGCGGAATCCGAGGCCAACAGGCGCGTCGGGCCTGTATCTATGGCAAAACCGAACTTAGCGGGCAGAGCAGGCAGTTCCGCCAGTCGATCGATCAATTCCTGCGTCAGCCGCGCGGTCAAATCGCCCGCCTGATAGAGCGGAGTGACCAGAATATTGCGGCGTACTTCGATGCCGGGTTCCGCATCAAGCAAGTCCAGCGCCGCAAGTTCCACAAGCAACGGCTGGTGGTCGCGCTCATCCACGCCGCGCAGTTGCAGGTTGGCACGATTGGTCAGGTCAATGGTGCCGTTGCCGAACCGTTCAGCCAATTCGCACAAGCCAATAGCCTGCCTGGCATTCAGTCGCGCCAGGCGCGGACGGACCCGCACGACCAGCCCGTCGCCTGACATCATCGGGCGATGCGCGCCGGGACACCAGCCTTGAACGATAGGTGCACTCATCTCAAACCCTCCAAATCGGCCCGGATCGAATTCCGGCGCGTGTTCCAAAGCCCCGCTTCCAGCAATGCACGGAACCTGTCTTGCATGGCCTGATGTGCCTTCGGGTTGGTCTCTTGCAGAAAGGTATCAACGGCCTCATTACCCAATGTGGCTTCGTGATAGAGATCAAACAGATGCGGAGCGACAGTGCCGGACAGATGCGCGAAAGAGGCCATGTGATCCAGCGTCGCAGCAATCTCGGCGGCGCCGCGAAAACCATGGCGCTGCATCCCCGCAATCCAGCCGGGGTTGGCAGCGCGGGCATGAACGACGCGGCTGATTTCTTCCGGCAGAGTCCGGGCGCGCGGATTATCTGGGTTGGTGTTGTCCAGATGGTAAAGCTGAGCGGTGCCCCCAGCGACCTTTTTGGCGGCGGCAAAACCGGCTTCATGCGTGGCATAGTCGTTGGCCAGCAGCAGGTCAGTTTCCGTCAGATCCTGGAGGTGAACAAAACTGTCGGCATTGGCGACACGATCCGTGATTCCCGCTTTGTCCTGCGCGATGTGTTCACCTTCCAGCGCGTACGAGCTGGCCTCAAGCCATGCCTCCCCGGCTTGGGCGCGCGCCTCGTCCGTATAGGTCTCGGACAGATGGGTCATGTTCAGGCCGTAACTGCCGGGTGCCGGGCCAAACACCCGCGTAGCCGGGGCGTGACCGGCATAGGGGTTCCAGTCGGTCGCTTCATCACGCTCTGACAAAGCCCGAACCGCCTGACCATAAAGGGCTGACAATGTGGGGAACACATCGCGAAACAAGCCCGAAACCCGCAGGGTGACGTCCAGACGCGGGCGGCTCAGGTCGGTGATGGGTAAAACTTCGATACCCGAAACCCGCTCGGATCCCTTGTCCCAAACCGGCTTTACACCCAGCAGGTGCAGGGCCATGGCGAATTCTTCGCCCGCAGTGCGCATGGTGGCCGATCCCCACAGATCGACAATCAGCCCTTTCGGGTAATCACCTTCCTCCTGCAAGTGCCGCCGTACCAGTTCCTCGGCCAGTTTCACGCCTTGCGTGTAAGCTGCGCGGGTGGGCACAGATCGCGGATCGGTGGTGTAAAGGTTTCGCCCGGTCGGCAGCACGTCAAAGCGGCCCCGATAGGGCGAGCCGGACGGGCCAGCCTCGATCCTCTTGCCGGCCAGCGCATTGATCAGGGCCTTGCGTTCGGCATGGGCGGATGGGGCTGGGTCGAAACTGCCGGTCACGTCCGGTACACGCCCATAGACGTGCAGCCCGTCGCCGAACTGACTTTCTTTGATATCGCAGACAAAGCGGTCAATGCGCGTGATTGCTTCGGCGGTGCTGGTGGCCTGATCCAGACCCAGATCGTTCTCCAGTCCAATGGCCTGTGCTTCTTCCCGGATATCTTCCTGCAGCCGGTCGCGGCGTCTGGGGTCAAGACCGTCCGCGTTTGAAAATTCGTCCAGCAGGGCTTCCAGCCGCACCATCCGGTCAGGCGTTCCGCTTTCTTTCATGGGAGGCGGGATGTGGCCCAGGGTCACCGCGCCGATCCGGCGTTTGGCCTGCGCGGCCTCGCCCGGGTCGTTGACGATGAACGGGTAGATCACCGGCAGGTCACGGATCAGTGCCTCGGGCCAACAGTTTGCCGATAGGGCGACTGATTTGCCGGGCAGCCATTCCAGCGTGCCATGCGCACCGATATGGATCAGCGCATCCGCTCCAAGACCTTTGCGCAGCCACAAATAGAAGGCGACATAGCTATGGCGCGGGGTGCGCGAAAGGTCGTGATAGTCGTCATCGCGCAGCTCGGGTGTTCCGCGTTCTGGTTGCAGTGCGACCAGTGCCTTGCCGCGTCGCAAAGCCGTGAAGTGAAACGCGTCATGAGCGAAAATTGGGTCTTGCTCGGGATCGCCCCATACGGTGTGCAGATCGGTGCGCAGGGTCTCGGGCAATTCAGCGAGTGCACTCAGATAATCCTCAAGCGGCCACGATACCCGGGCGTCCAAGAGTGTGTCGGCAATCGGTTCGGCAGCCGTGATGTCGTAGCCTTCACCGTGAAGATCAGACAGCATCGCTTCGGCTGAGGCCAACGCGTCGAGACCGACCGCATGGGCCATCTGCCAGTCTTTGCCTGGATATGTGGACAGTACCAACGCGGGGATCTGGTCTGCCTTGGGTTTGTCATTCAGGGCGAGCCAGCCCGATACCCGGTCGATGATCGCCTCGATCCGGTCCGGCTCGGCCCGATGCGCAAAACGCGAGTATTCCAGATGCGGATCGCGCTTGCCCGGCTCTTTGAAGGAGGCAATGCCTGCTGATATTCGCCCGTCCACTTCGGGTAATACCACATGCATGGCGAGGTCGGCAGGCGACAGGCCGCGTTCGGCCTCGGCCCAAGCCTTGCGTCGCGAGGTGGCGAGGGCGACCTGAAACACCGGCACATCCGCTGCGTCCAAAGGCGACGTGCCAGACGCGCCCTTTCCCGAGAATGAAGTGGCGTTGATGATGGCCGATGGTCTCAGGGCAACGACCTGTTCCCTGAGCCAGTCGGCAGCGGCCGGGGCCTTGAGCGACGGGGCGAACAAACCCACCGCCTGGAGCCCGCGGGCGCGCAAGCTGCGGATCAGGGCCGCGACCGGGGCTGTGTCTGCTGATGTCAGATAAGCACGGTAGAAGGTTACGAGAATGCGTTTAGCATCGTTCTCGAACGCGGAATCCACCGGGATGACACCCTGTTCCGGGCACCACGCACCGCATTCGGGCAGGGTTTTCGCGCCCATCACCGGGCCGGCATAAAGCCCTGCTGCTAACGCCATCTGGGCCAATGCGGCCTGCGCGGCGACTTCTCCGCCGGTATCACACAGATGTGCCAGCCGCCGCAGGGTCGAGAGGGGCAGGGTCGAATACTCATCCAACCGAGTGTCTTCTCGCCCATCCGCCGGTAGAACGGCCAGCGCGATGCCTTTGGCCTGCGCCAGTGCCAGAACCTGTTGCAGCCCGTAAGACCAATAGGGCACGCCGCCGATCAGACGGATCAGGATGCCCTTTGCGCCTTCAAGTGTCTGTTCAACATAGGTGTCGACGGACAGGGGGTGTTTCAATGCAGCAAGATTGGCCAGCCGCATCGTGGGCATCCGCCCCTCAGGTCCGCCGCCGCGATGCCAGCCCTCCGCGAAAGCGCCCAGGTCACTGTCGGAAAAGGACAGTACAACCAGATCGGCCGGGCTTTGGCCCAGATCGGTTGGGGTCTCGGTTTCCTCGAGCCCGTGGCTTTCGCGAAAGACGACGTGCATGACTTACTCGGCAACCTCGGTCACACCCACTAGGATATCACGGATCTCAGCCTCTTTGATGTCGTCATGTTCGGCAATGACGACCAGGCGCGAGCGGCGCACCTCACCGGGTTCCCACGGGCGGTCGTATTGGTGACGAACCCGTGCGCCGACAGCCTGAACCAGCAGGCGCATCGGTTTGCCTGTGACGGCGGCATAGCCTTTGACGCGCAGGATATTCAGCTCAGTTGCCAGACGTTCAATCCTGGCAACCAGTTCCGCCGGGTCGGTCTGTTCCGGCAACTCGACGATGATGCTTTCGAAATCGTCATGCTCATGATCGTGATGGCCATCGTGATGTGACGGGCGCGCGTCCATGTCATCTTCGGCGGCAGCCTCAAGGCCAAGCACGACGCGTACGTCGACGACACCCTCGGCAACCTCGACGACAGGAAGCGGGCGCGGCGCCTCAGCGGCGATGATCTGTTTAGCTTTCGCGACACCTTCGGGACCTGCCAGATCGGGCTTGGTCAGCAGGATGATATCCGCGCACGAGATCTGATCCTCGAACACCTCGGACAAGGGTGTTTCGTGGTCGATCGAGTCATCAGCCAGCCGTTGGGCATCCACCGCTTCAACGTTCGGAGCAAAGCGACCGGCGGCCACGGCCTCGGCATCGGCCAGCGCAATAACGCCATCAACGGTAATTTTCGAACGGATATCAGGCCAATCAAACGCTTTCAGCAGCGGTTTGGGCAGTGCAAGGCCGGATGTTTCGATCAAAATGTGATCCGGGCGCGGTTCCAGCGCCATCAGCGCCTCGATGGTCGGGATGAAATCGTCGGCCACGGTGCAGCAGATGCAGCCGTTTGCCAGTTCCATGATGTTTTCCGCAGGGCATTCCGGAATCGCGCAGGACTTCAGGATGTCGCCATCAACACCCACATCGCCAAACTCGTTAACAACAATCGCAAGGCGCTTGCCCTGCGGGTTCTGCATCAGATGGCGCACCAGCGTGGTTTTGCCCGAGCCCAGAAAGCCGGTGATCACAGTGACGGGGAGTTTTTCAAGGTTCGACATGATCTCAGGCTCCAATCGGGGGAATGCGCGAGGCGCAGTTTTTGCGGAAATGTTCAGGACGGTCGCGCCATTTCACCAGACCATCGCCTGTGGCCAGATACTTAGTCGCGCCATCGATGATGACATCGACGTGATCGATTTCGTTCAGATTCTCGTAAACAAAGGTCCAGCGATCCGGCCCGCCCCGAAGAACGATGGAACAGCCCTGATCGCAGTTCGAAAGGCATTCGACCGGTTTCAGAATGATGCCATCCGGCAAGGCAGCCTGTTCCAGGGCCTTGTGCAACAATGTGCCGGGTCGCTCAGCGTCATCCTCGACGGGCAGACCCCGGCGGCAAGTCGTGCAGACCAGTAGCTCTACCGGTGCGTTCTCGGTCATGTCTCTCATCCCCCCAAATCCTCTTCGCGGGGGACGGGGTTTCATGCGGGCACCACGTCTGCACATGGACCCGACACCGGAACACCCCGCCCGGTTTCAACTTCGGGTGTTGGCAGGTCTCCCGGCTTGCGGATGCCAGAGCGGTCGCTCTGTCGGATGTCCCGCCTTCCCGGCACAGGCCAGTGGCATTGGGCATCCTCTCCGGTCACGGTCGCGGGGGCGGCTGCGTTTGGCGGATGAACCGTTGACGCATTCCCTTTTCATCGGCTGTCGCCGACACCAACGACAGGGACATGCGGCACCGCTGACCCGCTTGTCAAGCGGTTCGCGCGCAACAAATAAGCCAAGGAGAAAAAAGCGACCTGTAGGCGTCGTTCGGCGGCATGAAGAATGTGTTCGGTATGTGGTCGCATGACGGGAAAACGACGAACTTGGAGATGCGTCATATGAAAGTGGGATTTATCGGTCTGGGTAACGTAGGCGGCAAGCTTTCGGGATCCCTTTTGCGCAACGGCATTGATCTGACTGTGCATGACCTGAACGCGGATCTGGTGGCCGAGTTTGTCGCCAAAGGTGCAAAGGCGGCTGAGGGGCCCGCCCAGTTGATGCGCGATTGCGATGCGGTGATCACCTGTCTGCCGTCTCCGGCAGCATCGGATGCAGTGATGCAGGAGATGTTGCCCGAAGTGGGCCCCGGCAAGATCTGGATGGAGATGTCGACCACGGACGAGGCCGAAGTCAAACGCCTGGGAGCCGAAGTCATATCGCGCGGCGGTGCGGCCGTCGATTGCCCGGTTTCTGGCGGGTGCCACCGTGCCGCGACGGGCAATATCTCGATCTTTGCGGGCTGTGACCGGGAAACGTTTGAACGAATTCTGCCGTTCCTGACGACAATGGGTCGTCGGGTTTTGCACACCGGCGAACTGGGCTCGGCCTCGGTGCTGAAAGTGATGACCAATTATCTTGCCACCGCCAACCTGATCACCTGCGCCGAAGCACTGGTTACGGCAAAGGCTGCGGGGATGGATCTGAACACGACCTATGAGGCGATCAAAATCTCGTCCGGCACGTCCTTCGTGCACGAAACCGAAAGTCAGGTCATCTTGAACGGGTCGCGCGATATTTCCTTCACCATGGATCTGGTGAAGAAGGATATCGGTCTGTTTCAGGAGGTCGCCGACCGCGCCGGGGTGCCGCTGGAAATAAACCCGGTGATGATCAACATCTTTAACGATGGTATCGCACGCTATGGCGAACGCGAGCTTTCACCAAATATTATCAAGCGGCTGGAAGAGGCAACCGGCCTGGATATCACCGCCCCGGGCTTCCCTGCCGAAATGACGGATGATGAGCCGGAGGAGCCGGGATACGAGGTTGTGCCACAAGGGCGCGCCTGAACGTAAAGCACATACCAGACAAAATCTCGCCCCTTGAACGAGCAGGGGTAGGCAGGTGTTCCGAAAAACACGCCATATCTGGCCCGCAATTCGACAGAATCGCGGGCCTTGAACGTCTTGAAATACCGAGCGTCGCACGCGTGTACTGCGGGGTTAAGTCAGCGATTTGGATGTTGTTGGAGGCGAGTACCACTTGAGAACCGCTGTCGCGATTCGTATCATTTCGTTTTAATTTCAATGGCCTGGTCGATTTTACTTGTTCCATTTCGTCGCATGAAATAGCCATGGGTTGCATCCGTTTGGGCGGGTAGGAATGGGGTTGGAATCCCCAGGTCGAGTTCGATTCCCTGATCGAACAGAGGGCGCAAGTATTGCCAAAACGTGCCAGAGAGCTCGGATCTCTCGAAGTGAAACGGCTGACGCGCGCCGGCGTACACGCAGTGGGCGGCGTGGCCGGGCTTGCATTGCAGATAACCGGCACTGGCGGGCGATCCTGGGTCTTTCGCTACAGGCACAACGGTCGGCAATGGGAAGGTGCTGTTGTCAAGGGGCTCGATGCAAACTCGGAACCTCAAAAGTCGTTCGACAAATCTTTCATCTACAAACAAGTCGCACGCCTCGGCCGGGCTGTCGGACCTGAAGTAAGACAAGACCAACTAAACTCGTGGCTTAGTTTCAGCGAGGTCACCTAAATCGAAATCAAGATTTCCTCTGGGTATTGGCCCGTTCTCGTTGAAACGGGAACAAATCACATGCAAATCAAATTTCGTGAATGAAATAAATTTCAAATAACAAAATTAATACCGAAAGTGTTTGACGCCTCCTTCGCGGCGACCTTAAAAGTGGAGATGCAATAAACATCATCTAGTGAAATATCTTGCGATTCAGGTGAGGAGGAACAAGGCACCTCAACAGCAAGAGCTTTCTGCAGGGAGGAAATCTATGAAGTACAGTGGATTAAACACATTCTTCGCATCCGCCGCATTGGCAGTTGCTGGAATCACTGCCGAGTCGACGCAGGCCGAAGGCATCATGTGTGAACCCGGCGAGACTTATGTTATGAACGTCATGGTTTCGGGCCATCCCTATTGGGTTCCGGTTTATCAGGGCTTCAAGCAAGCGGCCAATGCGTTTGGTTGCGATACTGTTTTCTCAGGAACGCCTGACTATGACATCACCAAGCAGATCGCCTCGTTCGAGCAGGATCTGGTAAAGTCGCCAGCGGGTGTTTTGCTGCATCCGATGCAATCCGATCCTTTCATCGAGCCAATCAATCGCGCCATCGACGGCGGCACTGAGATTGTGACATTCGCCGCCGACAGCCCGAATTCCAAGCGTACCGGCTATATCACGTCGGACAACCATGCCGAAGCGAAGTTCGCTGCCGAAGAGATTGTTAAACAAGTGGGTGACAGCGCCGAATATGCGGTTCTTGAGAACCCGGGCCAGTCGAACCATGACCTGCGCGTGACGGCTCTAATCGCGTATATGGAGGCGAACTATCCAAACATGAAGCTGGTCGGTCGTCAGGCCACGAACCAGGACAGCAATGCGGCCTATCGTGCGACGGCTTCGATCATTCAGGCCAACCCGAATGTGGCGGCGATCTGGATCCCCGAAGCCGGCTCGGCGGAAGGTGCGGTTGCAGCCAAGCTGGAAGCCAATTCGGATATCTTGATTATGCATGCGGACGTGACGCCCACGACCTTGGAGCATATTCGCGCGGGCAACATCCACATGTCTCTGAACCCCAACCAGGGCGTGCAAGGCTTCATGGGCTTCATGGCAGTGCATCTGGCCAACCGGTCGGGTGTATTCGATCCGTTCAATGACTGGAGAACCAGCGGCTTCAACCCGGTTCAGATCCCGTTCATGGACAATGGCTTTGCGGTCATCACCAAAGACAATGCCGACAGCTTTGATCTGAACGTCTACATGGAAGGCCGCGACCCGGCCTGATCGGGAAACTCCCCGTCGAGCCGCCCGTGCAGTTCCGATTTTCACGGGCGGTTCCAGCAACAAATAAGAGACACCCCAGAAGGTGCTGCCATGCAAGATGACGTGATCCTTCAGATATCGAACCTCAGCAAGTCCTTTGGCCCGGTCAAGGCGCTGCGAGGGATCGATTTTGAACTCCGCAAGGGGGAAATCCACGCGATTGCAGGCGAAAACGGTGCAGGCAAGTCGACCCTGATGAACGTGATCGACGGGATTTTGCAGCCGGACAGCGGGCAGATCGTTCTGAACGGCAAAGCAGTCAAAATCTCGTCACCAACGATGGCGCAGCAACTGGGTATCGGTTTCGTTCATCAGGAAATCGCGCTGTGTCCGGATGTGTCGGTGGCCGAGAATATCTTCATGGCCAAGACCAATGTCAGCCGGTCCTGGCTGATGGATTATTGCAAACTGGAACATGACGCCGTGGATGTGTTTCGCCAGCTCAGCGATATCGACCCATCGGTTCTGGTGAAAAACCTCTCGATCTCGAACCAGCAACTGGTTGAGATTGCAAAGGCCTTGACGCTTGATTGCCGCATTCTGATCCTGGATGAACCTACTGCCGCACTCACGGAAACCGAGGCTCAGACCCTTTTTGGGATCATGCGCAATCTGGCGGATCAGGGGATCTCGATCATCTATATTTCGCACCGTATGGTCGAGATTTTCGACAATTGCGACCGGGTGTCGGTGTTCCGGGACGGTCAGCATATAGTCACGAACAATGTGGCCGATGTTCAGCCCAGTGATGTGGTCAACGCGATGGTCGGGCGGGTGATCGATAATCTCTACCCCAACAAACAGGAGGTGCCCTTAGATCAGGTCATCCTCGACGTGCGCAGCCTGACCGAAGCGAAGCGGTTTCGTGATGTGTCATTCACGCTGAATAAGGGTGAAATTCTGGGTATTGCCGGTCTGATCGGCGCTGGTCGCAGCGAGATCGTCAAGGGCATCTGCCAGATTGAGGGCGAGGTGACCGGACAAATCTGGCTGAACGGTGAAGAGCTGAAGCTGCGCAATTACCAGGACAGTATCGCCAAGGGGATGGTGTACCTGTCCGAGGATCGCAAAGGGGATGGGGTGTTCCTGGACCTGCCGATTGCCGCCAACGTTTCGGCGCTGAATTTGGAACAGGTGGCCAACGGGATCGGTTTGATCCAGCCAGACACTGAAGAGGCGCAGGCCGAAGTATTGGGGCGCAAGCTGAACCTCAAGTGCGGGTCGTTGAGTGATCCGGTTTCATCTCTGTCGGGGGGAAATCAGCAAAAGGTGGCGCTGGCCAAGATGCTCTCGGTCAACCCGCGCCTGATCTTTTTGGATGAACCGACCCGTGGGGTTGATGTGGGCGCGAAATCCGAGATTCACCGCATCCTGCGCGATCTGGCCAATGATGGCGTGGGGATCGTGGTGATCTCATCCGAATTGCCCGAACTGATCGGTGTCTGCGACCGGGTGCTGGTGGTGCGCGAAGGACGCATCAGCGGGCAGGTCACGGACGATGAGATGACAGAAGAAAACATCATGCACCTAGCCTCGGTCATGGACGCGCAGGCCTCGATCGCATGAGCGGAGAGACGAATATGGACAACACCGTAAATCTGGCCGAAGCGGGTGCAACCGGCAACACGCCTCTGCTGAAACGCCTGTTTCGGATGCGCGAGACAGGGCTGATCGTCATCATTCTGGCGCTGTTCCTGATTATGTCCTTTGCCTCGCCCTATTTTCTGACCTGGGCCAATATGCGCGCCATGTCGATGGCATTTGCCGTCGATGGCCTGCTGGTGATTGGGATGACGATCCTGCTGATTTCGGGCGGGATCGATCTGTCGGTGGGGTCAGTGACGGCACTGGCGATGGTGATCGCGGGGTGGCTGTTCCTCAGCGGAATTGACCCTTGGGTCGCCTCGGTCATGGCGATTGCGCTGTGTACGGGGATCGGAGCTTTTATGGGGTTCTTCGTGACCAAGGTAGGGCTGCACCATTTCATCGTGTCGCTCGCGATCATGGTGATCGCGCGGGGCGCTTGCCTGCTATTCACCGGAGGGCGACCACTGGGCCTTTATACCCTGCCGCCCGAGTTCAAATTCATCGGGCAGGGCACCATCGGCCCGATCCCGATCGTGATCGTGATCTTTCTGGTCTTCGTGATCGCTTTCGACTTCATGCTGCGCCGGACGACCATGTTCCGCAAAGTGTTCTACACCGGCAGCAACGAGAAAGCCGCCGCCTATTCCGGCATTCGCACCAAAAAGGTGATCTTCCTGACCACCACCCTGTGTTCGACGCTGTGCGGTATCGCGGGCATCATCTACATGGCCCGGTTTGGCTCGGCCCAGCCCACGTTCGGGTTAGGGCTGGAGCTGACCATCATCGCCGCAGCCGTCATCGGCGGGGCCAGCCTGAACGGCGGCTCGGGGTCTATCCTGGGTGCAATCCTCGGCGTGATCCTTCTGTCATTGGTGTCCAGTTCGCTGGCGCTGCTGGACGTGTCGGTCTACTGGCAGGACATCATCCGCGGTTCGATCCTGCTGGCGGCGGTGACCATCGACCACTACCTGAACAAAAGGCGCGGGTGATGGTCGATAAGAAGAATGACTTTGAACTGATCCGGCAGATCCACACCGTCCTGGTCCTGCATTACCTTGAGGGCAAGAAACAGGCCGATATCGCGCGCGACCTGAACCTGTCGAATTCCAAGGTCAATCGCCTGATCACTCAGGGCCGCAAGATGGGCATGGTCAAGATCGACATCGAGAGCCCGTTCGAGACGCTGATGGATATCGAGCGTGGCTTGACCGGCTCGACCAGCCTTTCAGAAGTTATCGTGACGCCATCGGTTGCGGGCAGTGCGGAAACAACTCTGCAGCAAGTCGGTCGCGCAGCCGCAAACCACCTGCTTGAGACATTGCGTGATGGGGATGTCATTGCGATCACCGGGGGTAAAGCGGTCAGTGCCACAGTTGAGGTGCTGCAGGCTGAGCGTGCCTTTGACGTGACCGTTGTACCGCTGACGGGTGGAATTCAGGGCAAGCACTATACAGACGTTAACCATCTGGCGACGCAGATGGCGGATCGGCTGGGCGGTAAATCCATGCTGCTGCACGCGCCGCTGTTCGCCGAAAGCCGCGATCAGCGGGATATGCTGGAACAGGTGTCCTCGATCCGCGAAGTGCTGGACCTCGCCCGTCGCGCCAATGTGGCGCTGGTGGGTGTCGGGTCAATCGAGCCCGAAGGTTCCAGCTACTACGACTTGCATCCGGTGCCCGAGGCAGACCGCAAGATGCTGATGGGCATGGGTGTGATCGGAGAGTTCCTTGCTCATCTGATCCATATCGACGGATCTGTGTCGAATTATGCGCTGAATTCGCGGTTGGTCTCGGTTGCGCCGACCGATCTGACTCCATGCACACGAGTGATCGGTGTTAGTGCGGGGGCACAAAAAGTATTGCCGATCAAGGCGGTGCTGAACGGAAAGTTTCTCAATTCGCTGATCCTGGACGAAGATACAGCGACCGCAGTCATACAGGAAATGGAAGGAACACGAGATGTCGCATGAGATGCTGACTCGCGAAATCGGAGCATCCGGGATCGAAGCCTCGGTCATCGGGCTGGGCACATGGGCCATCGGTGGCTGGATGTGGGGCGGCACGGATGAGGCAAAATCCATCGCCGCCATTCAGGCCTCGGTCGATGCGGGCGTGACACTCATCGACACGGCGCCTGCCTATGGGCAGGGTGTGGCCGAGGATATTGTGGGCAAAGCGCTGAAAGGCCGCCGCGACAAGGTGGTGCTGGCCACCAAATGCGGGCTGGTTTGGCACACGCGAAAGGGCAACCATTTCTTCGACTATGACGGCAAGCCGGTGCATCGCTATCTGGGCAAGGACGCGATTATCTATGAGGTCGAACAAAGCCTGACCCGTCTGGGCACCGACTATATCGACCACTACATCACCCACTGGCAGGACCCGACCACCCCCATCGCTGAGACGATGGAGGCACTGGAGACCCTGAAACAGCAGGGCAAGATCCGGTCCATAGGGGCCAGCAACACCTCGGCAGACGAGGTCAAAGCTTATGTGGCCGCCGGTCAGCTGGATGCGATTCAGGAAGAATATTCGATGGTCAAACGCGACATCGAAGGCACGCTGCTGCCCGTATGTCGTGAGAATGGCGTGTCGGTTCTCAGCTACTCCTCGCTGGCCTTGGGCCTGCTCAGCGGCAAGATCGGCCCGGATCGAGAGTTTACGGGTGACGATCAGCGTAAGGACAATCCACGTTTCTCCATGTCGAACCGGCAGAAAGTGGCGGATCTGATGCAGACCATCGCACCCATTGCCGAAGCACATGGCGCGACGCTGGCGCAGACGGTCATTGCGTGGACGGTGCAGCAGCCGGGGATCACCTTCTCGCTATGCGGCGCGCGCGATGCGGCGCAGGCGGTCGAGAATGCAAAGGCCGGTCGGTTGCGTCTGACCGAGGCCGAGATTGCCGAAATCGACACCCAGGCCCGCGCGCATCTGAGCGATCTGGACAGCTAAGCCCTGAACCCCGCGAGAAACAGGATCACCATGTCAGAACAACGACAACAAAACCTGGCAAATCTGCGCAAAAACGCCGCGTTTGACGTGGTGGTTGTCGGCGGGGGGGTCAACGGCATTGGGGTCTACCGCGAGCTGGCCCTGCAGGGCCTTCGGGTGCTTCTGGTTGAACGGAATGACTTTGCCTCGGGCTGTAGTGCAGCGCCCTCGCGGATGATCCATGGAGGGCTTCGTTATCTGGAGAATGGTGAGTTCGATCTGGTGCGGGAATCCCTGCAGGAACGCGATGCCCTACTTCTGAACGCACCGCATATGGTGCGGCCCTTGCCGACGGTCATTCCAATCACCTCGGTGTTTTCGGGTATGTTCAACGCAGCGGCCAGCTTTGTTGGCTGGCAGGGCAAGCCTTCGAGCCGGGGCGCAGTGCCGATCAAACTGGGCCTGTCGCTTTATGATTGGGTAACGCGCAAGCGGCGCATCCTGCCCAGGCATCATTTCAACAGCGCCGGCCAGACCCGCAAGGACTGGCCCGCTTTGACCCCAAAGGCCACACGCTCGGCGGTGTATTATGATGCCCAGATCACCCATCCTGAGCGGCTGTGCGTTGAGATGATCCGCGATGTCGCGGCCGAGGCCTCGGACTGCATCGCGCTGAACTATGCGGAAATGACGCGGGATGGCGATAGCTATTCCGTCACCGACCGGCGCAGCGGTGCCACTGTGCCAGTGATGCCGAAAGTGATCGTCAACGCCACCGGAGCGTGGCTTGATGACACGGTCAATGGGCTGGGTGGCCGGGTCAATGAACGGATGGTCTCGGGCACCAAGGGCTCGCATCTGATCGTTGATAACCCGGCGCTGCTGCAGGCGCTTGGTGGGCACATGGTATATTTTGAAAACACCGACGGCCGGGTGTGCATCGTGTTCCCCTATCAAGGCAAGGTCCTGGCCGGATCGACCGATATCCGCGTTGACAAGGCCGAACGGGTGCGGTGTGAGCCCGACGAGCTGGACTATATCCTGGGTTCGCTGCGACTGGTGTTTCCGGGGGTCGAGATCACGCTTGATCAGGTGGTGTTTAGCTATAGCGGCATCCGCCCGCTGCCGCGCAGTGATCAGGATTTCACCGGGCGCATCTCGCGCGGGCATGATACGCGGCGGCTGGACGGGGATGTGCCACAATTCTGCATGGTCGGCGGCAAATGGACCACGTTCCGCGCCTTTGGTGAACAAGCCGCAGATGAGGTGATGGCTGAGTTGGAGCACACACGCCGGGCCTCGACCCTTGGGCTGCCCATTGGCGGCGGTGCGCAATTCCCTGATGATCGTGAGAGCTTGAAATCCCGTCTGGTTGCGGATTTTCGCATCGCACCCGAGCGCGCACATCACCTGATGGAGCACTATGGGACACAAGCGGATGACGTGGCGCAGTTCTGCCAGTCGGTTCAGGACGCACCGCTCACGCAAGGATGCCTCTATACACGCGCCGAAATCATCTGGCTGACGCGCACCGAATATGTCGAGACCCTGTCCGACATCGTACTGCGCCGGACCGCGTTGGCTATCACGGGGCAAATCTCGAACGCCCTGCTGGCACAGCTTGCCGATGTCTTTGCCCACGAGCGCGGCCTTAGCCCGCAAGAGACCAACGATCAAAAACAAGCACTTATTCACGAATTGTCCGAGTTCTATGGCGTCACCGCCGAGGCTCTGGCCGCGCGAAACAAGAAACGGAGAACAGAATGCGTGTAAGCACCAAGGCCCGGATGAACCGGATGTTTACCAATGGGGGCTGTCTGGACGTGGCGATTGACCACGGGGTCTGTAATGAGCCCAGCTTCATGGTTGGGCTTGAGGATATGGCCAGTGTCATGGACACGCTGATAGGGGCCAAGCCGGACGCGATCCAGTGTGCCTATGGTCAGGCGGATCTGCTGCAATCGCGGCCCGAAAAGGACAAGCCCGCGCTGGTGATGCGGATCGACATGGGCAACCCCTATAACGATCAGCGCCACCGGGTCATGTGGTCGATGCTGCAAAACGCCGACGAGCCGATCATCGGCGCGCTTGAGATGGATGCGGCCGCCGTAGTCGTGAACCTGTTCATGCTGCCAGATGAGCCCGAGCTGTTCCGTCAGTGCGTCGAAAACATCAGCAAGGTGCGCGCGGCCTGCCACAAATATGGCATGCCGCTGATGATCGAACCTCTGGTCATGCTGCCCAATGATGTGCGTGGCGGTTATCAGGTGGATGGCAATGCCGAAAAGATCGTGACGCTGGTGCGACTGGCCTCGGAAATGGGGGCGGACATCATCAAGGCCGACCCCACGGAAAACCCCGAGGACTTTCATCGCGTGATCGAGGCTGCGCGCGTGCCGGTTCTGGTCCGTGGCGGTGGCAAGGAAGATCTCAAGAACGTGCTAATGAAGTCCGCGGCCCTTATGGCACAAGGCGCGCAGGGGATGGTTTATGGCCGCAATATCTATCAGCACGACAACCCTAAGGCGGTTGTGGCGGCGCTGATGGCGATGATCCACAATGGCGCCAGTGGCGAAGAAGCGTGGGATATCTATAACCGTGGCTAAGGACGGGTATATTCTGGGGCTGGATGCGGGGAATACGGTCATCAAGGCCGTGCTCTTCGATCTGCAGGGCCGCCCCGTGGCGATGCAGGCGCTCGACGGTCAATCCTCGACCCCTCAGCCTGGGCATGTGGAACGCGACCTGAATGAGCTATGGTCCAATGCCCGGCAGGTAATCGCCGGATGCATCGAAAAGGCCAGGATTGCGCCCGATCAGATCATCGGTGTGGGCTGCGCGGGCCATGGCAACGGGCTTTATCTGCTGGACAAGGCAGGCAAACCTTTGGTGGGCATCCAGTCTCTGGATACCCGCGCCGCCGGATTGGCCGAGGAACTTTCCGAAGCCGCAGGCGATGCGCTGCATGTGCTGTGCCTGCAGAAACCGTGGCCGTCCCAGACGCCAGTCTTACTGGCCTGGATCAAACGCCACCGGCCCGATGTCTATGCGCAAACCGGCACGGTCATGCTGTGTAAGGATTTCATCACCTACAAATTGACGGGTGAACGGGTCAGTGAGATCTCGGATATGTCCGGTTGTGGCCTGACGCAAATGCCGGATTGTACCTATGATGACGGGTTGCTGGCGCTCTACGGCCTTGGCGATGCGCGCGATATGATGCCGCCCCTAATCGACCCGGCGGAGATTGCTGGAACCGTCAGCGCCGAGGCCGCGAAAGCAACCGGTCTGACCGCAGGTACGCCTGTGATCGGCGGCTATTTCGACGTAGTTTCCAGTGCGATGGGGTCAGGCGTTGTCCGCGCCGGAGAGGCCTCGATCATCGCAGGGACGTGGAGCATCAATCAGGTTTTCTCGGATACGCCGGCGGTTAATGACGATCTGTTCATGGTCTCGGGCTTCGGACCAGACCGCTTCGTGAATATCGAGGCCAGCGCCACCTCGGCGGCTAATCTAGAATGGTATGTGCGTGAATTTGTCGAACGCGGCGCGCATCACGATGACCCGTTCGGATACTGCAATGTCAAAGTGGCCGAGGTCACGCCCGCAGCGGATGATCCGTTTTTTCACCCGTTCCTCTATGGCTCGGCGCAGGGGGCGTCGTTCCGGGGCGGGTTCTATGGCGTTGCCGGCTGGCATGGCGAAGGTCATATGCTGCGGGCCTTGTTCGAAGGCGTGCTTTTCGAGCATCGCCGACACATCGAAGTTCTGAAATCCGCAGAGGTCAGTTTCGATCGGGCGGTTCTGTCCGGCGGCGGATCGCGCAGCCCGGTCTGGCCGCAGATGTTCGCCGATTGCCTCGGCGTTCCGATTTACGTGGCCGAAGCGCAGGAAACCGGAGCCTTGGGTGCGGCCATCGGGGTTTCGGTCGCCACAGGCACCTACGGATCGTACGAAGAGGCCATCACCCAAATGACCCGCCGCAAGTCCGAGTTCCAGCCGGACACCGAAATGCAAGCGCACTACGACGCCCGGTATGCGCAGTATCTCGCGCTGATCAAGGCGATGCGCGGGTTTTGGGACTCCGCTCAGAAAACAATCGAAGGGTAAGCAAATGAAAGCTGTAGGTTTTTTGAAATCACTACCAATTGAAGCACAGGACAGCTTGTTGGATGTGGACCTTCCAGAACCGGAGGTGTTGCCCAACGATCTTCTGGTGGAGATTGAGGCGATCTCGGTCAACCCCGCAGATGCCAAACGCCGCATCCGCACCGCAGCGGAGCAGGACCATGCGGAGCCGTTCATTCTGGGATATGACGCTGTTGGCATTGTTCGCGATAAAGGGCCCGAAGTTACGGGTTTCACCAAGGGCGACCGGGTTTGGTATGCAGGCGATGCCAATCGCGCCGGGTCCTATGCTGCGTTTCAGGCGGTCGATCATCGGATTGCGTCACAGGCGCCGTCCTCGGTCAGCCCGGCGGCAGCGGCATCATTGCCCTTGGTCTCGCTGACCGCGTGGGAGATGCTGTTTGACCGGCTGCAAGTGCCGACAAACGAGGCGCCTTCCAGTCTGTTGGTTATCGGCGGGGCCGGCGGGGTCGGATCGATTACCGTGCAACTGGCGCGCAAGCTGACCGGTCTACATCTGATCGCAACCGCCTCGCGCCAGGAAACGGAAGACTGGTGCCGGGATATGGGCGCGCATCAGGTGGTCAACCACCGCGATCTGATTGCCGAGGTACGGGCGGCGGGACACGAAACCGTAAGCTATATCACCCAATATGCCGACACCGCGCAGCATTGGGACGCCATGTGCGAGTTGATCGCGCCGCAGGGCCGGATTGGCACCATCGTCGAGACCCCTGAAAAGCTGGACATTTCAGCCCTGCAAGGAAAGTCTGCCGCGCTGATATGGGAATTGATGTTCACCCGATCTCTGTTCGGTACCGCGGATATGGCGCGGCAGGGGCAGATATTGGCCCGGGTTGCCCGCCTGGTCGATGACGGGATCATCCGCACGACCGAGCAGAAAACGCTGCACGGCTTGTCTGCGGCTACGTTGAAAAAGGCACATGCGATCATTGAAACCGGTCGCATGATCGGCAAGCTTGTCGTCGCGTACTAACCAGAAAGACCGGGAATTCATGACCGACGCGCGGAAACTTGATGGGGATTACGACTATGTCATCGTTGGCGCGGGCACGGCGGGTTGCGTTCTGGCTAATCGCCTGACCGAGGATCCCAATACGCGGGTCCTGCTGCTTGAGGCCGGCGGATCCGACAACTACCACTGGGTTCATATTCCGGTGGGCTACCTCTATTGCATTGGCAATCCGCGCACGGACTGGATGATGAAGACCGCGCCTGAGCCGGGGCTGAACGGGCGCTCTCTGGTGTATCCAAGGGGCAAGGTTCTGGGCGGATGCACCTCGGTCAACGGCATGATCTACATGCGCGGGCAGGCGGCGGACTACGATCACTGGCGGCAGCTGGGCAATACCGGTTGGGGTTGGGATGACGTGCTGCCCTATTTCCTCAAATCCGAAGATCACCATGCCGGTGACAGCGATATGCATCGCGGTGGAGGAGAGTGGAAGGTTTCAAAGCAGCGTCTGGAATGGGACATTCTGAAAGCAGTTCAGGAAGGCGCCAAAGAATTCGGCATCATGCCACGCGCGGATTTCAACGATGGCAGCAATGAAGGCACAGGTTTTTTTGAGGTCAATCAACGCAACGGTGTGCGCTGGAATACGGCCAAAGGGTTCCTCCGGCTGGCGATGAAACGCCCCAACCTGCGGGTCCTGACTCACGCGGAAACAGAGACGCTGCTGTTTGACGGCAAGCAGGTGACGGGCGTGCGCTACGTGCAAAAGGGCATTCGCTACGACGCGTTTGCCGGGGCCGAGGTGTTGCTGGCCGCCGGTGCGATCAACTCGCCCAAAATCCTGGAACTTTCGGGTGTTGGGCGGGGCGACGTTCTGACCGAACATGGGATCGCCCTGCACCTCGAAAGCCCGGGCGTGGGTGAAAACCTGCAGGACCATCTGCAAATTCGGACAGTGTTCAAGGTTCAGAACGCAAAAACCCTGAACACGATGGCGAACTCACTGGTCGGTAAGGCCAAAATCGCGCTGCAATACGGGCTGACCCAGTCAGGCCCGATGTCGATGGCCCCCAGCCAGTTTGGGATGTTTACCAAATCCAACCCTGATCTGGCCACGCCCGATCTGGAATACCACGTGCAACCCCTGTCGACCGACAAGCTGGGCGATCCGCTGCACCGGTTCCCGGCCATCACTGTCTCGGTCTGTAATCTGCGACCTGAAAGCGTGGGAAACTGCCATATTCAGGGAAGGGACACCACATCCCAGCCCGATATTCGCCTGAATTACCTGTCGACCGAGAATGACAGGCGGGTCGCAGCGAAATCCGTGCGGCAGGCGCGGATGATCATGACGGCCAAGGCGTTGAGCCCATATCAGCCCGAAGAAATCCTACCTGGACCGACGATGGAGACCGAAGACGATCTGGTAAAGGGCGTAGGCGACATAGCCACCACGATTTTCCACCCTGTCGGCACCTGCAAAATGGGCTCGGACCCCGCTGCCGTGGTCGGCACGGACCTTCGGGTGCACGGGTTGACTGGAGTGCGGGTGGTTGACGCGTCGATCATGCCCAAGATTGTCTCGGGCAATACGGCCTCACCTGTTGTGATGATCGCTGAAAAAGCGGCGGATATGATCCGCAAGAGAGCTTGAAATATGAATGAGATTGTAATCATCGCACGCATCATTCCGGAAGACGGTCAGTCAGATATAGTGCGTGCCGCCATCGAGGAATTGGCATTTGCCAGCCGTGAGGAGGCAGGTAATAAAGGCTATGATGTGTTCGTTTCACCCCACCGAAGGTCAGAGTTTCTGATCCACGAGATTTGGTCTGGCGCTCAGGCGATCATCAATCACGGGCGCATGTCACACATGGTCCGGTTCAAGGAGGCCGTAAACGGAAAGGCCCAAATTTCCGTTCAAAAGTTGGCGAAGCTTTAGGCGCTGCGGGATTCGTTTTTTCGATTTTTCGCAGAGTTTCAGAAAGGTTTTTCTCTCTTTTTCTAACCGGATTTCAGAGAGGCCGTTCGCCTGCCGAGTGTTTGAGTTTGTTTTGGAAAAATATCTAATATTATCAATGTATTGCGGGATCATCAGACTGATCTCGAACGTCAATTTTTTTCATTGAAGAGTCGTCAAGAAAGTTGACTAAGTAAGAGTAAATGATAATAATAACACTTACTGCAATAAATTTCAGATTCAGTTCCTGAGGAGAGGTGCTGACTGGGATCGCGGCTTTGGAGCGCATCGCTCCGGATCGACCGCACTCTGGAGAAAACAAAAGGGAAGAGAGAAATATGCAGCGGAGGAATGTACTAAAGGCGGGCCTGCTGGCAACGACACTGACATTTGTAGGTGGGGCAGGGGCATTTGCTGAGGATGGCAAGCGGATCGCGTTCTTTGTGTCTGACTTGTCGAACGTGTTTCACCAGTCTCAGGCGGCTGAAGCAGAGCGCTATGCCAAGGAAAAATACGGGGCCGAGGTTGTGGTGTTTGACGGGCAGGCGGATTCTGCCGTGATGACCCAGAATGTCGATCAGGTTGTTGCGGGTGGTTTCGATGCCGCCACATTGCATATTTGGGATGCCGAGGCCGCGACGCCCGGCGTTGAAGACGCGCTGGCCGATGATGTCGTGATGACCTCGTTCTTCAGCCCAATTACCGATACCGGCATCCCGACCGCGCGCAGTGACGAGGCGGCGGTGTCTTTCGAGATGGGCGCGCAGATGGCGAAAGCTTGGAAAGAGGCGCATCCCGACAAGCCCATCGTGATGGTGCAGTTGGGTTGGCCGAACCATACCGAGGTGAATTCGGGCCGGACCGCGCCTTTTGCCGAAGGAGTACTGTCGGTTGACCCGGATGCGGAAAATCTGGGCGCGCTGGATTCGAGCAAGGGTCAGGAAGCTGCGAAACAGATCATCGTGGACCTGCTGACGCAGCGGCCCGAAGTAAACTTGATTTACTCCGAGGCCTCTAACTTGACCGTTGGCACAATGGCCGGTCTGGCGCAACTAGGGCGCGGTAAGTTCGACAACGGAAAGCCTCTGACCGAAATCGTGGCGAGCGTCGACTTTGACTCGGTCGAGTTCGACCAGGTCTATGACCCGAATTCCAGCCTCAAAGTCTCGATGGGTCTGCCGCCGGTTGAAACCGCACAAGGCCGCATTGACCTGATCATGGATGTGCTTGATGGTAAGGTTCAGCCAACCTCGGACACTGCTGAAGAATTCTTCTACAAGGCCTACACCGTGTCCTACTGGTCGATGCCGAAAGAAGAGGCCGAACAGTGGTTGAAAGATCAGTTCGGCAGCTGACCGGCTGATCTGTCATTCGTCCAACATCGGGATCTGCGTATGGGTCCCGGTGTTGGTGGCAAAACAATCAAACTTGGATAAGCTGACATCAAGGCGCGGCCATTTTGCGCCTTCTGGAACGGCGCGGGCAAAAAGGGGATGATCGTGCAGAATGCTTTTGCCGAAAACGCGCAGGAAAAAGCACTATCTGTCAGAGAGTTGACCAAGGACTATCCTGGCGTGCGGGCTGTGGATACCGTGTCTTTCGACATTGAACGCAACACCGTGCATTGCCTTGTCGGCGAGAACGGGGCCGGAAAATCGACCATTGTAAAGATGCTGACCGGCGCGCTGGCCCCGACCAGCGGTTCGATGGCCATTCTGGGTCAGAGTTTTGAGCCGAACAGTACGCAGGACGCCCGCGAAAGCGGTGTGGGGACGCTGTTTCAGGAACTGCATGTGGTCGATCAGCTGACCGTTCTTGAGAACCTGACCTTGGGGATGGAGGCCAGCCGGTTTGGCTTTTTGGTCAAGTCCAACCTTGAAGATCGTGTCGTCGAAACCCTTGCCGCGATAGAACCGACGATTGACCCCAAAGCGCGTGTTTCATCGCTGAGTGTGGCGCAGAAACAGATTGTCGAGATTGCCCGCGCGGCCTCTTCCGGGGCTAGTATTATCATTATGGATGAACCCACCGCTGCCCTGTCGGAGCGCGAGGTTGAACGGCTTTTTGGGGTCATCCGCCGTCTGCGGGACTCGGATGTGACGGTCATCTATATCTCGCATAAATTGGATGAGATTTTTGAGCTGGGCGATAACGTTACCGTCCTGCGCGATGGCAAGCACATCGCTACAAAACCTCTGGCAGACGTGAATGGTCGCCCAGAGTTAATCGAGATGATGGTCGGCCGTGCGATTACCCATGAATATGAACCGCGTGGTGAGATCGCGGGTAAACCGGTGCTAACGGTCAAGGGGCTGACCAACCACCTGCTGAAAGACGTGTCTTTTCACGTGAAAGGGGGTGAGATCGTCGGCTTTTACGGTCTGGTCGGCGCAGGTAAGACCGAGGTTGCGCGCGCCATCTATGGGGCCGACAAAGCCGACGGGCGGATCGATTTCAAGGGCCGCAAACGTGCGGCTTCTCCCAAGGAGGCTATCGCCGCAGGCATCGCTCTGGTGCCCGAGGAGCGGCGTACGCAGGGTCTGTTCACCGAACTCACGATCCGGCGCAACATTCCGATCATGAAGATCCGTAAACTGGCCAGTTTCGGCGTTTTTCAGGATGAGCGTGAGAAAGAAGTCGCCCGCGAATATGTCGGCAAGCTGGGGATCGCAACGAATTCGATTGAGAAATATGCCGAGAAACTCTCGGGCGGGAACCAGCAAAAGGTAGTCCTGTCGAAATGCCTGTTTGCAGATGCGGATATGCTGTTGCTCGACGAACCCACACGCGGCGTCGATGTGGGCGCGAAATCCGAAATCTACGACCTGATCCGCGATCTGGCCAACAATGGCCGCGCGATCTGCATCTTTTCATCCGAACTCGAAGAGGTGCTGGGTATCTGCGACCGGGTTTTCCTGATGTACGACGGGCGCATCCAGGCTGAAATCAAGAACGGGACAGAGGTCGACATTCAGCATATCCTGAATGTTGTAACCGGCGGGGGCGGTGAAAACAAATGACCGATCAGGCAGTTGCAGGCCGCAGGCTGGCCAAACAGGACAACAGGCTGAGCGATGAGATGTTCATCACGTCTCTGGTGGCCGGGGCCGCTGTGGCGTTGTTCCTGCTGGCGTCCATTCTGGTGCCGAATTTCTTTCAGTTTCAGAATGTTGTGAATCTGGTGACAAACAACTGGGCGGTGATCTCGCTGGGCGTTGGGGTCACGTTCCTGCTGGTCTCGGGCAATTTCGACCTGTCGGTCGGAGGTATCGTGGCGCTGTCCGGCGTGCTGGCTGTGTGGTTCGCGCAGGCGACGGATGGGGCCAACGCGCTGTCTTCGGGCTGGGGAATGCCCACGTGGCTGGCAATGGTCTGCGCGCTGATCGGCGCGATGTCGATCGGAGCCGTCAACGCCGCCTTTGTGGTCGCGCTGCGGGTGCCGTCGATCATTGTCACGCTGGGCACGATGATGCTGGCGCGCGGGATCGCTCAGGTGGTCACGCAAGGTTCGCAACGCAACACCAACCTGCCGGCGGATTTCGGGACATTGGGGAACATGACCATGTTCGGCACCTCGATCAAACTGCCGGTGGTGCTAATGGCGACCCTGATCCTTGTGGCAGTGTTTGTCGAACGTAAGACCGTCTTCGGGCGGCTAACCTATCTGATCGGCGCCAACCCCGTCGCCTCGCGCCTGTCGGGGGTCGACAATGCGCGCCATGTCGTCAAGCTATACCTGTTCAGCGCTGTGATGGCTGGGGGGGTGGGTATCCTGCTCGCGTCCGAGTTCAAATCCGGGTTCTCGAACCGCGGCACATTGATGGAGTTTGACGCGCTGGTGATCTCATTGCTGGGCGGTGTTGCAATCGCGGGTGGGTTCGGCTCTGTCATCGGAATGTTCTTTGGCGCGATCATTCTTGCGACAGTGACCTCGGCGGCCACTGGGTTGGTGCTGTCGCCAGACTGGCAATTCACTCTAAAAGCCATCGCCGTGTTCATCGCGATCATGGCCCAGACTTGGGCCTTGGCCCGGAGGCACGCGGGATGACTGATTTGACCCAATCCCCACATTCCGGTGACCGGCTAAAACGGTTCCTGAAAGACTACTACATCTATTTGGTCCTGATCCTTGTGGTCGTAGTGCTCAGCACCGCCAATCTGGACAAGTTCCCGCTGTTCGAGCGCGGCAACTTCCTGAGTGAGCGCAATATCATCAACATTCTGCGCGTTTCGGCCCCGATCCTGACGCTTGCAGGGGCGTTCACGCTGCTGATGATCTCGGGTTATATTGACCTTTCCGTGGGTAGCGCCATGAGCCTTAGCGCGGTGGTCTATGCCCTGTTGGCCATCAACGGTGTACCATTTGTACCTGCCTTTCTGGCAACAGTTTTGGTCGGTGTTCTGTTGGGCGCGATCAACGGCTTTCTTGTGATCCGATTAAAGATTACGCCGGTGATCGCCACGCTGATCACACTGAGCCTCTATAAAGGTATCGCATTATTGTTGGTCGAAGATGGCGTTTCGGCCATAAAATCCGGCGGAGGGTTGAAAATGCCGGGTTGGTTTAACGACTATGGTCGCGATGGCGTATTTTTTGGTCTGCCTTGGGCATTCTGGGTCGCCATTTTGGTCACGATCACAATGATTGTCGCGCAGGATCGGATGAAGTTGGGGAAATACGCGGCAGCAACTGGGGGCAATCCAATGGCGGCGAAATTGTCGGGCATCGATACAGCGCGGACCGTGATCATCCTTTACGTGCTGATTGGCATCTGCGCTGCACTGGCTGGGATCGCGCGGTCCAGTTTTATGTCGCTGGGCGATCCATTGTCAGGTGACGGTATGGAGTTAACCGCTATACTTGTAGTTCTGTTGGGTGGTACTGCCTTCAGTGGCGGTGAAGGGCGTGTTCTGAAGTCCTTTATTGGGGCTCTGATAATTATGTCCCTAACCGTCGGAATGTTGACACTGGTGCCCGCCTATTTCCAAACTCTTGTAGTAGGAGCCGCGTTGTTGCTGGCAGCGGCGTCGAACCATTTGGTGAGCAGAAAGGACAGTGAAAGTTGAACGCAAGCGGACCTGACCCAAAAACCTTGCGCCTGATCGCACGTGTCCTGACCCTGCATTTTCAAGAAGGTCAATTGCAGGCCGAGATCGCAAAAAATCTAAGGTTGTCGACTGCAAAAGTTAACCGGCTTATCAAGCAGGGCCGCGAAATGGGTATGGTCGAATTTCGTATTCACAGCCCGTTTCAGCGGTTGTTCAATCTGGAAAACCAACTGAAACAGCGATGGTCCGGTGTTGAATTTCTTGTGGTCGATACCGTCACCGAGAATGCGGGTACCACGCTGGATTTGGTCGGTAAGGCGGCAGCTCAGCATCTTCAGGACATCGTGAAAGAGGACGATGTCATCGCAATTTCGGGAGGCAAAGCCCTGAGCGTTGTTGCCAATCACCTCCAACCTCAAGGAGCTACGTCGAACATTGTCATACCAATGACGGGCGGTGTTCAGGGACAGCACTATACAGACGTAAACCATCTGGCAACGCGCATTGCAGACGGGCTTGGCGGTACGGCAACTCTTATCCACATTCCATTGCACGCAGATACCAAGGAAGAGCGCGACATGCTCCTGTCGGTCCGTGCGGTCAGCGATGTGCTCAATCAGGCACGGAACGCAAATGTCTCGTTATTGGGGCTGGGTGCAGTAACCGATGAGGATGCGACCTACTACAAAGCTCATCCGTTGTCTGACGAGGAACGGGTAAAGCTGTACAACAGCGGAGTTAGGGCTGAACTGCTCGGGCATCTGGTCGATTGTGAAGGAGAGTTGTGCAGTAGTGCGCTTAACTCCAGACTTGTCAGCCTACCGCTATTAGACGCCAAGTTGGTTCCGATACGAATTGGCGTAGCGAGCGGTAAAGAGAAAGTTGAACCGATCTTAGCTGCATTAAATGGCCAACATATTAATACGTTGGTGGTTGATGAGGTAACGGCCCAATCAGCATTGGATAGTGTGAAAAATAGATAGCATCTCTGCTTCCCCCAGCTCTTCTGAGTGCCTGTATTGCTCTTAGGCAGATCTGACTGGGTTTATAAGACCTAACAGCTCTCGATCGCAGACGCGTGAGATACGCTGGTGCAGATGCTTGGGCAACAAATCCGCTTTACCTCTCTCAATTTCCTCGAGAAACTTCAAAAAAACGGTGCCATCTATAATCTTTTTGCACGTTTAAACGCGACGCCGTTGTTTGGTCGCCCGGGCCTAACCGGCGCATTGCGCCAAAAGGCAATCAGAATAGCGAACTACGCCTTCGAAGATGCGATGTACCGAATGGAAGTACAAAATCTAACAAGAGCAAGAGAGAGATGGGACGTCGAAGCCTACGTGAATAAGACGATTTCTGGTGACATGATCCCAATTGGAACAGGTTATGGTCTGTCCTTGCTGGAGGCTTTCATGATCCACGAAGCTCTTCACATCGCGATGGGTGCTGATGAGGAAGAAAACCAGTCTGGCTAACGTATCTTTGTAAGTCTTTTGAATGGTACATCAGCTATACCAACTGCCTTGGTGGAATTAGCGAAGACCAGCCGGGCCGGAACATCGCGGTCCGTCTGGCACCTAATACTCTTGTGGGGCTAACTCACCCGAGACTGCGGTCGATCATCGAACTCGATTGATTAGGGTGGTTACTTCCCTACAGCGAAGCTAAGAACCTTTGCAGACTGCGTTGCATCGCGCACAGGGGTGCGGGGGAGGGCACACGTGAAGCGACAGGGCATGCCGCTTGGCATAGGTAGACAGAAAGAACGGCTTGATCGTGAGCGTAGGTATAGACCTGAGTACATGACTTCGGAGGGCAACAACCTGCTCATCAAGGGCAACAACCTGCTGGCGCTGCATTCACTAAAGGCGCGCTATGCAGGTGGTCCGTTTCCTTTTTCTACTCTTGCTAGTTTGCCGGGACTGGAGAAGGTCTCTCCCCACCACTGGGGCAAAAAGTCACGAAAAGCCGACCAATTCGAGAATATACGATGACGCGACTTCACTACATCCTAATAAGTTTCTTCGGTGCCGCTTCGATTTTGGGCATTGCAACGCAGAATAGCGGCGAGTTTCTTGTTGCCTATCTCGGAGTAATCGTACTTGCCGTATGTGGGTTATTTGTTTGGGGTGGTGTGAAGTTCGTTCGCTATACTCAGAGCAGACTAGATGCTGACATGGTGGTCGAAAGGTTGAAGGTAGCCGCCTTGGTTCTGTTCTTTGTTGTTTCGCCCGTAGCCTTCATCCTCGTGTTGGATGTTCGCGATGGCGGAAGCCGAAGTTTCGATGCCGATACGCAATATGACTATCTAAGAAGGTAGTGTCTTAACGGTCGATACTTGGTACACAGCGCAGTTAAGAAAGCACCATGAAACTTAACAACAAGTCGCCTGACCACTACATTGCTTGTGCATCATGTTTGGCAATTTGACTGCAATCAAACACGACTGTTAGGACAAACAGATTACTGCAGATGCACTTCGCGCATCGTACCGAACTTTGCAGGCATTCGACTTGCTGCCATCCGACCTTGATAACTGCACACATTACGCGGCGTTTATCGTTGCGTACTTTCTTAGTCATGGGCGGCATGGAAAAGATTGGCCCGGACAGCAGAGCGGAGGTCATAGAAAAAGTGACTTCCATAGTGCTCGAAGCAGTGCGGATTGAAGCTGGCCACTTTGCTTTGAAGATGGAAGAGGCCATGCGGAATGGCCCCGACCCGAGTATCGCTCAGTTGGCTTTGTCAATCGTGATGCGGTCAATGGCCTCTTTCAATTGGGCCAGCATGTAGCCTTCCCGATTATAGACCTCTTGCTTGACACCTGATCGTGCATTGCCAACGATGCATTGCACAATAGGTTCGGGAACATCCGCTTGGCTCAGTCGTGTTACGACTGTATGGCGAAGGCAGTGAAATACTAGCGCGGGTTCCTTAAGCCCTAGCTTAGGCAGAAAACTCTCATTGCACCAGCGCCCCAAGGTTCGACCATAGCCACCGTTTGCGTTGTAGTTGTAGTCTGGAAATAACCGGGTGCCATTCCATCTTCTGTCCACGAATTCGAGGAAGCCTAGGCCGATCAAATCCGGGTGTACCGGGACTTTCCGTCGAGCTGCAGTTGACTTTATACGTTTGTTGTCGTCGTCACCTTCATCCATGATGTTGAGGAACCATACGCTGCATTCCTGCTGCATTGCGCTTACAGCTTTCTCGAAAAAACCCTTGTCGTTCAGCCGTTCCGAGTATTTGTCGAGCGAAGCCTTGAAGTACCGATGCACCATTGATCGGATTTGGTCTTGTCTTAGTCGTGGCACGTTCTCTTGATCCGGTATTAATCGACCGCAAGATGCTAGAAATCGCGCCAGATCACTAGCCCTATGCGGGCATCGGGTACGCAGCGATATTCTGACAGATGTTCTCTTTTGCTCAGAAGACGGAGGGATAGGCCAGCGGAAGTAATAAACGCCGTGTCTTGAATGGCTTAGGTAGGATGACTGCATCATTGTAGGTGTGTCCCACTTTGTGTCACACCCGAGCACCACAGGGCTAAGTCAATGATTTAGAATGAAATGGAGGCGAGTACCGGAATCGAACCGGTGTACACGGATTTGCAATCCGCTGCGTCACCACTCCGCCAACTCGCCTTTTCAAGTAAAATCAAATACTTGCTGTGGTGTAACTGGGTTTTTAACAGCTTTCCTCGGGGGCGTCCAGTGGATTGCGTGCGAATTTGCCGGCAAGACTGAAATTTGCCGAAGTCCATGCCCAAGAAGGTGATCACGATTCAGGTTGCGGCAACAGGGGCGTTGCTGGAAGGTTCAGGATATGGCACAAGCCCGACATCTTTGGGAATGAGACGAGATATCCAATGACTGACTTCGCAGCCCGGCGCCGCACAATGGTTGATACACAGATCCGCCCCTCTGACGTCACCAAGTTCCCGATCATTGAGGCTATGCTGAGTGTTCCGCGGGAAAGCTTCGTACCCGATTCTCAACGCGAGGCGGCCTATGTGGACGGCCTGATTGATCTGGGTGGAGGGCGCAGCATGCTGGAGCCGCGGACCCTGGCTAAAATGCTGGACGTGCTGAACATATCCAAGGACGAGATGGTCCTCGATATCGCTCCGGCAATGGGATATTCCACGGCTGTCACCGCACGGATGGCTGAGTTGGTTGTGGGTGTTGAATGCGACGAAACCCTTGCAGCCGAGGCGCAAAACCTCTTGGCCGAAGCTGACGTGCACAACGCCATCATCCACGTCGGCGCGTTGGAACAGGGTGTGGCGGAACACGGCCCCTATGATGCGATCATGGTGCAGGGCGGTGTCGAGCAGGTGCCCGATGCCCTGTTGGATCAGCTCAAGGACCACGGTCGGATCGTGTGTCTGTTTGTCAACGGCAACCTGGGTACCGTGCGGATCGGTCGAAAAACCGGTGGTCGCGTCAGTTGGCGTGATGTGTTCAATGCCCATGCGCCGGTTCTGGAAGGTTTTTCGGCAGAGTGTGCATTTTCGCTATAGTCCGCCGATAGATTTTTCTATCGCCTTGATTAGTTGAAAAGAAGGCCGCAAACTGCCTGTAGGGCAGTGTAATTTCGTTTGAGAGGATTTTGGTATGCGTGGTTCGGCGACAGGTAAGCTGGTCAGGGCGTTTGCTGTGACCGCAGGACTTGCCATGAGCGTGATGCCAGGGCGTGCAGCGTGGGCAGACAACATAACGGATGCGTTCATCGGCGCGTATAACACCAGTGGTTTGCTTGAGCAGAACCGGGCGTTGCTGCGCGCGGCGGATGAAGATGTGGCCATTGCGCTTTCTGCGTTGCGGCCAATCATCAACTGGACCGTGCAGGTCAGCCAGGATTACACCCGTTCGCGGGTCAATAACGTCGTGACGACAAACGAGCCGTCGCGGTTCTTTTCGGGCCTGACGCTGAGCCAGCTTTTGTATGATGGCGGCGCGTCGGTGCTGGGCAAGCAGTCGGCGCAGGAAACGGTGCTATCGACCCGGCAAACCCTGATCGATATCGAACAACAGGTTCTTATCCGCGCAGCAAATGCCTATCTGGGCGTCCTGTTGCAGGAAGAGACCGTGGCGATCCGCCAGAACAACGTGGATGTGTCGGCAGAGGAACTTAGGGCGTCGAATGACCGCTTCGAAGTGGGCGAAGTAACCCGGACGGACGTCGCATTGTCCGAAGCGCAGCTGGCAAGCTCTCAGGCGGATCTGGCTGTGGCACGCGGTGAATTGAGCATTGCCCAGGCCGAATACGTGAACGCGGTCGGAAAGGCACCGGGGCGAACGGCTGGCCAGCCGAGCCTGCCCAATCTGCCGCGTTCCGAAGCTGAAGCTGTGAACCTGGCGCAACGCAACCACCCGGCCATTCTGTCGGCACAGCATCAGGTCAGGGCGTTCGATCTGGTCGTGCAGCAACAGCGGGCCAACCTTGGGCCGAATGTCAGCCTGAATGCCGACGCTGGCGTGTCCGAGCGCTATGACAATAGTGACTATGTGAACGACGCGACCGTGTCGCTGAACTTCAATCAACCCATCTACGCAGGTGGCCGGTTGGCGGCAAATGTGCGCCGCGCAATGGCCAGCCGGGATGCCTCGCGTGCGAATCTGCTGAACGTTCAAAAGAACATCACGCAGGGTGTGACCGACCGGTATGCGGCGTTTCAGGCGGCCAGCGCCAGTTTGAGGGCGTCAACCGAGCGCGTTAACGCCTCGCAGGTGGCATTTGATGGCATCCGGGAAGAGGCGACTCTGGGCGCGCGAACAACTCTGGATGTATTGAATGCACAGCAGGATTTGCTGGATGCACAGCTGGCGGAAGTTGCTTCGCGCACCGAACGGTCGCGGGCTGCCTATCAGTTGTTGCAGGCGCAGGGCCTTCTGACAGCCGAGCGTCTTGGGCTGGCGGTGCAAATCTATGATCCGACTTTGTATTACAACCTGGTCAAGAATGCACCTGCACAGGTCAGCAAGCAAAGCAAGGATCTGGATCGTGTTCTCAAAGCGTTGCGCCGGGACTGATCGCCAATACTATTTGTTGTGAGGCACGGATTGTTTGGCTACACTTGATCCAAGGATAGAGCGGTAGAGAACAATGTCTGATAATGTCGTGAAAGCAGGGATCGAAGACGTTCTGTCTTCGGTCAAACGTCTGGTCAGTGAAGACAGTCGTGATAAATCCGTCTCGGATCAAACGACTAAGGCACGCAAGCCGGGGCGGCTGGTGCTTACCGATGCTTTGCGGATCAGCACACCAGATCAGTTAGGAGTGATTCCCGCTAAAGCTGTATCCAAAGCCGAAGTTACAGATGCCGCCAAGCCGATGTTGCTGCGAACCTGTGACATCGTTCAGACGGGTCAACCCGCGAACGCCGACGAGGACAAGCCAGAAGCAGCCGAGACGAAACACGCCCCGTCGGATGATGCTGCAATCAGCCTGAGTGCAAAGATCGAAGCGTTGGAAGCGGCCATTGCACAAACAGAAGACCAGTGGGAACCGGACGGTGACAGCCAGGATGCATATTCGGGCACACCGTCACATGCGCTGCCATGGGATGTCGAAGAAGAATTTGCCGCTGCGATGTCGATTGATGCTGCTGGAGACGATGAACCAGAGGCGGCTCAGCAGGACGAAGGTGCACCTTATCAGGCGGAATTCATCCGGTCGTCTCAGGCTGTTGTGTCTGATGTCGATGCCGAAGAACCTGATTCCGACGAAAACGTCAGGACGATCGACATGGACGAGGACGCTCTGCGCACCCTGATCGCAGAGGTTGTCCGCACCGAACTGCAAGGAACGATGGGCGAGCGAATTACAAGAAATGTGCGCAAGATGGTCAGACGAGAGATCGCCCGCGCTCTTGCGGCTCAGGATCTGGAGTAACTCTCAGCTGCGGTGCGGGGGCTGCGCGAGGCTGAGCAGCAGGTCAAGGTCCATGTGGCGCTCCAGATGATCGGCCAGATCGTCCAGCGCCTGCTCGACGCCATCTTCATAGGACAGGTCCGAGGTCACGCCTAACGCTGACAAATACCGCGCCCGGAATGCGTCGGACGAAAAGATACCGTGCAGATAGCTTCCCTTGATCCGCCCGTTTGCGCTGGCCGCGCCCTCGGGGCGGCCTTCGACCTCAAGCCATGCATTGGCGCAATCCGGTCCGTCTGTATGGCCCATGTGGATTTCGTATCCGGTGACCGGCTCGCGGTCCGGCAAGGCATGGGCCTTACGCAGGACAACTTGCTTTTGTCCCCCCATGACCGTGTCTACATCCAGCAACCCCAACCCTTCGACCTTACCCGGTCGACCGTCCACGCCATCGGGATCGGAGATGGTCTTGCCCAGCATTTGAAAGCCGCCACAGAGACCCAGAACATGCCCGCCGCGCCGAACATGACCGTACAGGTCGATGTCCCAGCCTTGTGCACGGAAATAGGCCAGATCTCCGATGGTGGATTTGCTGCCCGGTAGCAAAACCAGATCGGCATCGCCCGGCAATGCGCGTCCGGCCGGTATGATCTCGACACTCACACCGGGTTCGGCCGACAATGGATCAAGGTCGTCGAAATTCGCCATCCGTTCAAGCTGCGGCACAACAACCTTGCAGGTGCCGCCTGTGTGAGAGCGGATGTCCATCATATCTTCGGCCGGAAGTTTCCAGGCGTCGTGAAACCATGGCACAACCCCCAGACAGGGCCACCCTGTACGAGAGGCGATATCCTCGCGCCCTTCGTCAAAAAGGGACACATCCCCCTTGAACCGATTGACGGCGAAGCCCCGAATTCGCGCAAGATCACCCTCATCCAGAACCGCCTGAGTGCCAACGATCTGTGCGATCACACCGCCGCGGTGAATGTCGCCGACAAGTATAACAGGTATATTCGCAGCGCAGGCAAAGCCCATATTGGCGATGTCACCCTTGCGCAGGTTGGTTTCGGCCGGGCTGCCCGCACCTTCGATCAGAACCAGATCCGCATCGCTGCACAGTCGGTCAAAGCTTTCCAGTGCGGCGCTTATTAGCCTGGATTTATCCTTGCGATAATCACCGGCTTTCATGGTGCCCGCACGCTGCCCCTGAACGATGATCTGTGCGCCGGTATCGGTTTCAGGTTTCAGCAATACAGGGTTCATATCCGTATGCGTCGCTCGCCTTGCCGCCCGTGCCTGAAGGGCCTGTGCGCGACCGATTTCCCCACCGTTTTCCGTAACAGCAGCATTGTTCGACATGTTCTGCGGCTTGAAGGGCGCAACCCGAAGACCTCTCCGTGTAAAAGCTCGCGCAAGCCCCGCCACCAGAACGGATTTTCCGACATTGCTGCCGGTGCCTTGAATCATGATGGCGCGAACCATGGATTGTCTCCTACCTGTCAAAGCGCAGATGACCTGATTTGGGCGGGCAGGGGAAGCCCCGAACTCACCTTGACGCCCGGGATCGGGATTGTGGCGGTATACGCATAGAAAAACGCGCTCTGATGGCAGAGCGCGTTTTTTCTGAGTTGAAACAGCCTTGGATCAGGCAGCTTCAGCCTGCTGAGCGGCGTTGCGACGCTCGCTTTCTTCACGCGACAGCGCGACCGAGGTCCGCACGCCACGGCCAACGAACTCCATCAGTCCGCTGACAACCCGTTCGTTCGGGTCGATTCCCGCGCAAGACAGCACTTCGCGTCCATCGCGCGAGCGCGCCCAACGGGCGATTTGTTCCGGACCATTGCCATATTTCTTGTCATCGGCAATGGCGTCATCGAGTGCGGCCAACACAACGGCCGCGAAAAGTTTGCGAGCACGATTGCCTTGTTCGTTGTTAAAGGCAGTGCCGTCAACGAAATCTCTCATCTCGTCTTCCTTGTTTTTCTTGCTCTTGCAATTTTCGGCGTGACGGTCCTTATGACCGATAAAGTGCGATTCGGATACAGCTAATATGCATAGTTGCGTTGCGTCACTTGCATATCTCGCTGCACCTGCAGCACTAGGTTTGGTTGTCTTGTCAGGTATGTTCCCGCCAGATATAGGAGGCGCAACTGACGCATCAACCGTTTGTGAAGGATTTATGTAATGCCCAAGATAAATGGGAACGAAATTCGCCCCGGCAATGTGCTTGAGCATAACGACGGCCTTTGGGCCGCGGTCAAGGTTGACCATGTGAAGCCCGGCAAGGGCGGCGCTTTCGCGCAGGTCGAACTGCGCAACCTGCGCAATGGTTCAAAACTGAACGAACGGTTCCGCTCAGCTGACAAGGTTGAGCGTGTGCGCCTTGAGCAGAAGGATCAGCAGTTCCTGTATGAAACCGATGGCATGCTGGTCTTCATGGATGCCGAAACATACGAACAGATTGAATTGCCAGCGGATTTGCTGGGCGAGCGTCGTCCGTTCCTTCAAGATGGCATGACGATTGTTGTCGAATTCTACGAAAGTGAAGCGCTGAACGCGACACTGCCGCAGAAAGTGACCTGCAAGATCGTCGAAACTGAGCCGGTCGTAAAAGGTCAGACCGCCGCGAACTCGTTCAAGCCTGCAATTCTGGACAATGGCGTGAAAGTCATGGTGCCGCCGTTCATCGGTCAGGATGAAATGATCATCGTGAACACCGAAACCATGGAATATTCCGAACGCGCGTGACGTTTCGTCGCTTTTAATATCAGACCGCGCAGACAGCCGCTGCGCGGTCTTTTTTATGCACTGTTGCGGTACCGGTAATGCGCGGGGTCCGGGCCGAATAGTTCCAACATAAGTTCGTATTTGATGCGGTTGGCACTGACTTGTCTGTAAAAGGCGATCAGGAACGCGGTCGGGCCCTGTATCCGACCAAGCCCGCTGGTCGCGGCCACCACTGTGCCGACATCGGATTTGCCGTGCAGCACCAGATAACCGCCCAACATCAGAATACCGACGGTTCCGGCGCCATTGATCACGCTCAACAGGAACTTGGCCGAAAGCTTCCAAAGAAACATGCGCCGTCGTGTGTCATAGATGTCGTCGAACAGGGCATTGATATCCCGCTCGACGGCATCGATATCCTCGGTGGTCAGCCTATCAGTGGCGCTGCGCAAAAGGCGGACGCGTTCGGCGACGAACGTGTTCACTTTGCGTTGCGACACCAGAACGATAATGATCTGCGGAACAATCATGGAAAACGCGATAAGGCCAAGGCCTGGCTGCGTTGAGGATATGTACCCGATCACGCTGATCAGCGTTCCGACCTGAACCACCGGGTCCGAGAATGCGCCCCCGGCAAACTTGCCCAACTCCTCGGCTTCGGCCGAGATGGCGGTCGTCATGGTGCCCTTGCGCAGGTTTTCACCCGTTTCTTTCAGGTCAGTAGCGCGCCAGAGCAAGCGTTGCCGGATCAGCCGGATCATGTCTTCGCCCAATATCCCTGCGCGAAAACCCAGAACCCATTTCAGGGCGAGGCTCAGCAGGATGACAATCATCATGCCGATGCCCAGCAGAACCAGCTTTTCGACGTGAAGATCATTGGACGTAAGGTGGTTGACGATATCGCGCTGAAATTCAAGCGGAACAGCGGCAAGCGCCGCAATGGCAATGGATAACAGGATGAGGATAATCTGCCGCCCGGCGCTGGCGCGCCAAATCGCGGAATAAAGCTGAAACATGCGGGTATCCGTGTTGCCCCTGTGACGACACATTGGCAGGGCTGGGTAACGGGTTCAAACTTTATGAAACATACGGCGGATAAGGCCGTGCCGATTTGGCAACAAGTTACGCTTGGTCCGTCAGGCGAACCACGACGTCTCCGGCCATCATGTCTGCATTCGCACGGTCAAAGCGCAGATACGCGATTCCTTGGCCGCCTGATTGCGTGAACAGGGTGCCGACGGGTTTGCCGTTTGCGGTAATCTCAGTCCCCGCCGGAACCGATCCTTCGACAAAGACCCGCCGCAAGCCTTTGCGCAACTCGGTCTTGTGTTTCATGCGCGCAGTCACTTCCTGACCGACATAGCAACCCTTTTTGAAATCCACACCATTCAGCGCCTCGAACCCGGATTCGAGGATATAGCTGTCTGGCGTAAGTTCGACCCCAGCCTCGGGGATGCAGTGTCGAACGCGCAGCGCGTCCCAGTCGGTTCCGTCATCGCCATCTGGGGCTGTCGAATAGTCACGCCAACCCATATCCGCGTGACGGGGGTCGGGCAGGGCGGTGTCCGGTGCTGGACCTGTGCCGCGCTGCAGATGCAGATCCGTGCCTTCGATCACCACATCCGCACGGAGTTTGTACATGTTCAGGCGCTTGATCAGGTCATCTGCAAGTGGCTCGGCCACGTCCAGCAGCACCCCAACGTCATCGCGTTTCAGAAAGAAATCTGCCAGATACTTGCCCTGTGGTGTAAGCAGTGCGGCATAGACCAACCCATTGCCCAATCCCTGAACGTCATTGGTTACAAGATCCTGCAAAAAGTTTTCGGTGTCCGAGCCAGTCAGGCGCAGGATGCGGCGGGTGGGCATGGCTTGGTCCTCGTCATTGCCTTTGGCCTCGTGATATAGGAAGTCTCGCAGCCAAGACCAGAGGTTATCGGACGTGCCCGCACCCGTCACTGTAGTGATTCCAACCTTGAATGCCGCCGATTCCTTGCCTGCGTGCCTTGAAGCCCTGATGGAAGGGGTGCATTCCGGGCTGATCCGGGACCTGATCGTCAGCGATGCAGGCTCAACTGACCAGACGTTGAGAATAGCAGAAGATGTTGGCGCGCATGTCATTAGAGGTGAGCCATCGCGCGGCGGTCAATTGCGCCGGGGGTGCGCGCATGCTGATGGAGACTGGCTTCTGATCCTTCATGCAGATACCGTGTTGCAAGAGGGATGGGCCAAGAGCGTAAGCGCCCATCTGCCATCCAACGCACCAGCGGCGTTTCGGTTGGCTTTTCGCGCGCGTGGGCTTGCGCCAGCCTGGGTGGCCGGATGGGCCAATTTGCGCAGCAGGCTGTTCGGTTTACCGTACGGAGATCAGGGGTTGCTGGTTCAGCGTAATGTCTATCTGGCGGCTGGCGGGTATCCGGACCAACCCTTGATGGAAGATGTGGCGCTGGTGCGCGTATTGCCACGGATCGCAATACTCGAGTCGCGCGCCTTTACGAGCGCGGAGCGCTACGAACAGGCAGGTTGGTTTCGGCGGGGCACGCGGAACTTGTGGACACTTCTGCGCTATTTTCTGGGAGTTGATCCACAGGTGTTGGCGCGGGGCTATCGGCGTTGAGCTTCGTACGTAACTCGACCAAAGATTTTCCCAATCGAAATGGGGCCGCAAAGCTAACAAGACAAAGCGCCACGATTTGCAGCACCAGAATATGGGCGTTGGCCTGCAGGTATTCCCATTCGTTTTTCAACTTGCCGACCTGCTCGATCAGGTCGTCATAGCTTTGTGCCAGGATCTGATAATCTCCGGCAATCGCGGGCACCTTACGGCGCATGTTGTCGATGGCTACCTGAGTTTTGTCGTCCAGGGACGTGAATACGAGGAACTGGTCGATATCGAAAGCATCGGCTTTGGCCGTCATATCCCGTAGCTCGTCCATATCATCCTTGGCCTGACTTCCGAACAGGAAGTGCAGGCCCTGCAGGGGGGCTACTTCGTTGGTAACGGCGATGAACAGGGGCAATTCCGAGTTGCTGGCAGTTGAAGCCGACAGAAATTCAACCTTGTCGCACAGCACTGCCGTGTCAGGATCGTAAGCAGGGTCGCAGAAACGCAGACGAAACCGTGCGGCATCCCTGTCGAACGCCAATGTTGCCGCGTAGGCCACATCAATCTGACGATCCAGTCGCGAACTGTCCGACGTATAAAGCCCTGCCAGAACAGCCACCAATGCGCCGATACCACCCAGCACGACCCAGACCAGATCGGCCAGTTTCCACGCCCGGTGCCCCGCTGGTTTGCGGAACAAAAAGGCGGTGCCGATCGATCCTGACAGAAAAAACAGGATAAGCAGGGGCAATTGGTTGTCTGTCACAAAACTCATGTGCCCGATCTTAGAACCTGATGCGCGTCCTGCAACCGGGATCACGTGCAGTTGTAACTTCTTACCGGGCACAAAGGCGCAGGACGAGACCGGAAACGGCTTGCGGACACATTCCCAACGGTGGCGGTATTTTGACCACTGGAATCCGGCTTGACAAAAATCCCGGTTTTGGCAGACACCACGCCCAAGTGAATAGGGCCCAAGACCCTTGTTGCGCGTATTCTGCGGGAAAGGTCGGGCATGACCCTGTTCGTCACTCTGATTATTCTGTCGGCGGCGTTGCTGCATGCCGTATGGAACGCCATCGTGAAAACGGCGACGGACCGCACCACGATGCTGGGTCTGGTCGCGTTGGGTCAGGTCTTGCCAGCGGCGGTAATGGTGATGGTCCTGCCCCTGCCGAACACGCAGAGCTTTGTCTATATCCTGCTCTCGACCGTCGTGCATTTCGGCTATTACTTCATGCTGAGCAAGGCCTACCAGCATGGCGACCTGAGTGTGGTTTACCCGATTGCACGCGGGATTGTTCCGGCACTGGTCTCGCTTTGGGCGATGGTGCTGGTGGGCGAAGTTCTGCCCTGGCAGGCTTGGGGCGGGATCGCCCTGATCGCGGTTGGCATTCAGCTGAGCAGCTGGGCCGCGCTGCGTTCGGGCGTCGGGCGCAGCGCGCTGGGATTTGCGCTAGGCACCGGGTTCTGCATTTCGATCTATTCGGTTGTTGACGGGGTCGGGGTGCGGCTGTCCGGCAATACGCTCAGCTATTGGGCGTGGGGGGCCTTTCTGCACCTGTTCATTGCAGGGTTTATCGGGGTCAGGAAACGCGCCACCCTGAAAGACCTGCCCGTCAGAATATGGATGACGGGCCTTTTGGGCGGGCTGGTTTCGATGACGGCGTATGGTCTGGTGCTTTACGCCAAGAACTTTGCGCCGCTGGGGGCGGTTTCGGCTCTGCGGGAAACCTCGGTTATCTTTGCGGCGCTTATCGGGTTCATTTTCCTGAAGGAAGGCAATTGGATGCGACGCCTGGGTGCCGCTGTCCTTATGGCCATTGGCGTCGCGCTGATCGGCACGGCGGTCTGACCCGGTCCCCGAGCCACGGTGAGACGTGTTATCCGGCTGCGCCTTCTGACTGAAGCGCCCGGAAATACCGGATCGTTGCGTCCAACCCTTCCTTCAGCTGCACCGTAGGCTCCCAGTTCAGCAGGGTCCGCGCCAGCGTGATATCGGGCTGACGTTGTTTCGGGTCATCCTCGGGCAACTCTTTGAAACTGATAGGGGTTTCCGCGCCAACAAGCGCCTGCACTTCGCTGGCCAGCTCGTTCATCGAGAATTCGTTGGGATTGCCCAGATTGACCGGGCCGGTGACCTCCTTGCCGGTATCCATCAGGCGGATGAAGCCTTCGATCAGATCATCCACGTAACAGAATGACCGGGTCTGCGTGCCGTCGCCAAAGATCGTGATCGCCTCGCCGGTCAGGGCCTGCATGATGAAATTCGACACGACGCGCCCGTCGGCGGGGTGCATTCGGGGCCCGTAAGTGTTGAAGATGCGGGCGACCTTGATCTCGAGCCCCATCTGACGGTGATAGTCGAAGAATAACGTCTCGGCACACCGCTTGCCCTCGTCATAACAGGACCGCGGCCCAACCGGATTGACGTTGCCCCAATAGTCTTCGGTCTGCGGATGGATCGTCGGGTCGCCGTAAACCTCAGACGTTGAGGCTTGAAAAATCTTGCATTTCAGACGTTTCGCCAGTCCCAGCATGTTGATCGCGCCATGCACGCTGGTCTTGGTCGTCTGCACCGGGTCGTGCTGGTAATGCACGGGCGAGGCGGGGCAGGCGAGGTTATAGATCTCGTCCACTTCCACGAACAGAGGGAAGGTCACATCGTGGCGCATGAACTCGAACCGCGGGTTGCTGTGCAGATGGTCAATATTGCGCTTGGTGCCGGTGAACAGGTTGTCGACGCACAAAACCTCATGCCCCTGATCCAGAAGCCGGTCGCACAGATGCGAGCCCAGAAACCCGGCCCCACCGGTTACGAGAACACGTTTTCGACTGTCATAAAGGCGGGCCATTGCAAATCCTTAATCGTTAAATCCAAGCCAGCTTGTCACAGGGAAGCCGAGTCTTGGTTTGATTAGTAAACTGAAGGGGTTTGAATTGCAGTAGATTTTGGTTTTTTGAGGGCGCGTGTGGTGTGGGTGTGTCTTCTGTCTAGCCAATGCATGAAGCAAAGCATCAAGCACGCGCCCTATCCGCCCACATGGGCGGGCACGAGGTTATTGAAACCTTTGCCCTAGTTCCACGGCAAAACCCTCTGTCGAGGGTTTTGCGATCGAGATACTTACGCTGGAATCTTTGATGAGTTTTGTGATGTCCCTCGGGTTCACTGACGAGTTGATACCCAAGATAACTTTGCTCAATTTCAGGTTCTCGCCAAAATTGACAAATGTCGTTCTTGAAGACGCGGCTTTCTCATAGTCTGTCGTGAACGTCCGCCATTCATCTTCATATTTCCAATGCTCCGACTTGGTTCGCATTGCGTAGTCTAAGCAATCGTTCAGCTTTTCAGGGTTTTCCGCCAAAAGAGCTTCGCTGGGAAATTCAACGAACTCTTTCACGTAGTCCACCTTCGAAAGTAATTTTGCAGGCTTTGGTAAAAAATATGCTACTTCCGAGGTGTCGAATTCTAGGCAAACCCCAGTATGGTTATCTGCATAGTTTGCCCACATTGAAGGACTTGAAAAGCAGCCGCTAAATGAAATGAAGCCTCGATTTCGAGTATGGGATTTTAGAATTCTTTGAAACAGTTCACGAGATGAATCACTCGCAAATTTAAAGGGAATCATTTCAAACGGATCATTCGTTTCCGTTGGTTTCGACACTTTCAGTCTTCTAAATGCTATATTCTCTAGCGCGTAGCGCTCACCAATAAACTTGTAGACTTTCATTCAGGTCAAACATCCAGCTCCTCCACAAACCGCGCGTTCTCCTGAATATACTGGAACCGCAGTTCGGGCTTCTTGCCCATCAGACGCTCGACCAGATCGCTGGTTTCGCCGGGTTCGTCCTCGTCGATGGTGACCCGGATCAATTTCCGGGATTTGGGGTCCATCGTGGTCTCTTTCAGGTCCTTGGCGTCCATCTCGCCCAGACCCTTGAAGCGGGAAACGTCGATCTTGCCCTTGCCGCCCAGACCTTTCTTCAGCCATTCGTCGCGCTCGACTTCGTCCAGACAATAGACGCGTTTGGCGCCCTGTGTCAGGCGATAGAGGGGCGGGCAGGCCAGATACAAGTGGCCCGCGTCAATCATCGGGCGCATCTGGGTGAAGAAGAACGTCATTAGCAGCGCGGCGATATGCGCCCCGTCCACATCCGCGTCGGTCATGATAATGATTTTGTCATAGCGCAGGTCGTCGACGTTGAACTTGGTGCCAAGCCCGACACCCAGCGCCTGCGTCAGATCGCTGATCTCGGCATTGGTGCCCAGTTTCGAGCTGGCCGCGCCCAGCACGTTCAGGATCTTGCCGCGCAGGGGCAACAGGGCTTGCGTTTTGCGGTCGCGGCCCATCTTGGCCGAGCCGCCCGCAGAATCGCCCTCGACGATGAATAACTCGGTGCCGTCGCGTGTTGAACTGGAACAGTCCACCAGCTTGCCGGGAAGACGAAGTTTCTTAGTGGCGGACTTGCGTTGTGTTTCCTTCTCGGCCCGACGGCGCAGGCGTTCCTCAGACCGCAGGATGAGGAAGTCGAGGATCGCGCCGGCGGATTTCGTACCAGCCGCCAGCCAATTGTCGAAATGGTCGCGGACCGCGTTTTCGACCAGCCGCTGCGCCTCGACCGTAGCCAGACGGTCTTTGGTCTGGCCCACGAATTCCGGCTCAGAAATAAAGCACGACACCAGCGCGCAGCCACCGGTCAGCAGGTCGTCGCGGGTGATCTGCGCGGCTTTCTTGTTGTTGATCAACTCGCCATAGGCCTTGATCCCCTTGAGGATCGCAGCCCAGAAACCGGCCACATGGGTGCCACCTTCGGGGGTGGGAACGGTGTTACAATAGGACTGGATGAACCCGTCACGCGACGGTGTCCAGTTGATGGCCCATTCGACTTTGCCGGGGGTGCCGAATTTCTCGTTGAAATCGACGGTGCCCGCAAAGGGTTGCTCGGCATAGGTGGACGAGCCGTTCATTGTCTCTTTCAGGTAATCCGACAGGCCGCCGGGAAAGTGGAACGAGGCCTCAAGCGGGGTTTCGCCGTCATCGATGGCGGTTTTCCAGCGGATTTCGACGCCCGAGAACAGATAGGCCTTGGAGCGGATGGATTTGAACAGTCGCGCGGGTTTGAACTTGTGATGGCCAAAGATGTCCGGGTCGGCGTGGAAGGTCACCGTTGTGCCGCGCCGGTTCGGGGCCGCGCCAACCTTTTCGACCGGGCCAAGCGGGATACCGCGCGAGAAACGTTGTTCATAGAGAGTTTTGTCCCGCGCCACCTGCACGACCATCGAATCAGACAGCGCGTTCACCACCGACGCACCAACCCCGTGCAAGCCGCCCGAGGTCTGATAGGCATTGCCCGAGAACTTGCCACCCGCGTGCAGGGTGCACAGGATCACCTCCAACGCGGACTTGCCCGGAAATTTCGGATGCGGGTCGATCGGGATACCGCGCCCGTTGTCACGGACGGTCAGGGCGTAGTCGGAATGCAGCTCGACCTCGATCCGGTTGGCATAGCCTGCCACAGCCTCGTCCATCGAGTTGTCAAGGATCTCGGCCAACATATGGTGCAGCGCACGCTCATCCGTGCCGCCAATATACATGCCGGGGCGTTTGCGAACCGGTTCCAGCCCTTCGAGCACCTCTATCGAGGAGGCGTCATAGGTAGAGGTGGCGCTGGGCGTCAACAGATCTTCGGGCATGGGTGCTGCTCTTGTTTTTGGGTTTCCGTCATTATGGCAGGTGATGTGGTCCGGGGGAAGAGGGACGCGAGGTGTTGTGGATTTTCTGTCAAGCCGCTTGCAATCCGTGCAGATAACCCGTCCTTTGATCCCGGTAAAGCGGAGGTGAATAAATGAGCTGGATCAGAACCGTTCCGTTCGAAGAAGCGACTGGAAAGTTGAAGAAACTCTACGAGCGCGTGACCGGGCCGAACAATAACGTAGACAACATCATGATGGCACACAGCCTTCGCCCGCATTCAATGGAAGGCCATATGGCCATGTACAAGGCGGTGCTGCATCATTCGGGCAACAAGATACCGAAATGGTTTCTGGAAGTGCTGGGGGTTTGGGTCAGCTCGCTGAACCGGTGCAGCTATTGCGTCGAGCATCACTTTGCGGGTCTTCAACGCTTGCTGGGTGACGCGGCGCGCGGCAACGCGATCAGGGCAGCGATTGAGGCGCGCGATCCCTTGGCTGCACCGCTGGATGCGGCGCAAATGGCTGCGATGGATTATGCCCGCAAGCTGACCGAAGCGCCGGGCGATCTGGTCGAGGCGGATGTCAGCGCCCTGCGCGACGCAGGTTGGGATGATGGAGAAATCCTCGAGATCAATCAGGTCTGCTCCTATTTTTCATATGCAAACCGGACGGTTCTGGGGCTTGGGTGCTCAACCGATGGTGATGAGTTGGGGTTGTCGCCGAACAACTCTGACAACCCTGACGACTGGGGGCACCGGTAAGGTGCTAAAGATGTCGTTGGCGCTGCGACAAAGGCCGCCCGGCTGGCCGTTGCACACGGGCAGGGCCTGGTTACGTCTGGCCTGTCCATTCCAGAACGGCCTGCGCCACGGCCCTCGGGTTTTGATGATGCAACCAATGATCGGTCCCGGGGATCGTGACACGGGTGAGGTGGGTGGCAAACGCCTCCAGCCCCTCAGTGGCTTCTGGTAAAAGGGCTTTGTCATCCGGCCCCCAAATCAACAAGTGCGGACACCTGACATGCAACCGGTCGAGCGGCAGGTCGGGCAGGTCTGTCGCGGGGACACCGGGTTTGGCGACAATCAACGGAGAGGCTCTGTACCAATTCAGCATCGCCTGCAGCCGACCAAGTCGAGCCCATTCAGTGCGGTAGTCGGCCATGCGAGCTTCGGTCAACCAGTCCAGCCCCATACCATGGCGAAAGAACTGTTCCAGCATCACAAAGCTGTTTTCGGACAATTTTTGCGCGGCATCAGGTGCCCTCAGCAGATTGATATATTGCGAGGCTATGGATTGTGCGCCACCCGAGGCCATGGCGCGTTGAAACGGCACCGGGTGCACGCCGTTTGCAATGATTAGCCGATCTACGAGTTCCGGTCGGAACATGGCGACGCCGTAAGCTACCGATGCGCCCCAGTCGTGACCCAGCAGCGCAACAGGCGCACCGCAGGATTCTATCAGCGCCGCTATGTCCGTGACCAATTGTGACAGGGTATAGTTCTGCACCCCTTCGGGACACCAGCTTTGGCCATAACCGCGTTGATCCGGAGCAATACAATAAAAGCGTTCTGCCAGATGAGGTGCAAGATCAGCCCAAGCGCCGCTGTATTCGGGGAAACCATGCAGCATTACTAACGGTGGCGCGGCTTTGTCGCCCCATGTCCTGACGTGGAAAGAATGGCCGTTCAGCTTGAAAAAAGACGTTTGCATTGGAACAAGTGATCCGCGCTGGAAACTATGGGTTTTTGAGGCATCTATTTGATACCAATCAAAGCGCATTTCCGAGCTTTCTGCTAGCCACCGTTCGGGACAGTAGAAAAGGACAGGATGTATGGACGCCATTGCCACGACCAACGCAGAACCCACCCAGATCAAGACCACGCTCGCCAAAGACACCGACCCCTCAGCGCCCAGCCCCGAGAAAATCCGGCAGGCATTTGAAAGTGGGAAATACCCCTATGGCCGCAAAATGGCCCGGTCGGTGTATGAGACGCAAAAAGCCAATCTGCAGGCCGAGCTTTTGAAGGTTCAACTGTGGGCGCAGGAAACGGGGCAGCGGTTTGTGTTGTTGTTCGAAGGGCGCGATGCCGCAGGCAAAGGGGGTACGATCAAGCGGTTCATGGAGCACCTGAACCCGCGTCAGGCACGTGTCGTTGCATTGAACAAACCCACCTGGGAAGAGAAAGGCCAGTGGTACTACCAGCGCTACATTCAGGAGATGCCGACCGTAGGCGAAATGGTGTTCTATGATCGGTCCTGGTACAACCGTGCGGGTGTGGAACGGGTCATGGGGTTCTGCACGCCCAACGAATATCTTGAGTTCATGCGGCAAACGCCCGAGTTGGAACGGATGCTGGTGCGCTCGGGCATTCAGCTATACAAATACTGGTTCTCGGTTACACAGCAAGAGCAGCAGCGCCGTTTCAAAAGCCGCGAAACCGACCCCCTGAAGCAATGGAAACTGTCACCGATCGACAAGGCGAGCCTCAGCAAGTGGGATGACTATACCGAGGCGAAAGAGGCCATGTTCTTTTACACGGATACGGCTGATGCACCCTGGACGATTATCAAGTCGAATGACAAGAAACGCGCGCGCCTGAACTGTATGCGTCACTTCCTGTCCTCGCTGGATTACCCTGGCAAGGATCACGATATCGTGTGCGAGCCTGATCCGCTGATCGTAGGGCAGGCGCATCACGTTATTCACCGATCCGAGCATATTCTGGGCACCGCGTTGCATCCCGACGCCCGCTGAGCATCAAAATGCCGGGCCACAGGGAAAGGTCGGGCACCAAAGTCTCAATCTGAAATATTGCCGATCCGCTCTTGTCCCGTGCCAAAGCCGCGCATATGGCTGGAGCGATGACAAAGGTGATGACATACCCGGCCCATTTTCGGGCTATTGCCGTTCTTGGCCTGCCACTGGTTGGCGGTCATCTGGCGCAATACGCGATCGGTTTGACCGACACCATCATGCTGGGTTGGTACGGGGTCGAGGCGCTGGCGGCCGTTACCTTGGCCAACAGTTATTATTTCGTGTTGTTTTTGTTTGGAGCGGGATTTGGCTGGGCAGTCATGCCCATGGTGGCCACAGCAGCGGCGGAAGGGGACGAAACCAGCATTCGCCGCTCGACCCGGATGGGGCTGTGGTTGTCGTTGCTGTATGCCGTGGTAGTCATGCCCTTGCTGTGGTGGTCCTATCCGATCCTGATCGCCATGAAGCAGGAACCGCAAGTCGCTGCAACCGCAGCCGAATATCTGAGAGTCGCCGGTTGGGGATTGTTTCCGGCCCTCATTGTGATGGTGTTGAAAAGCTATCTTGCGGCATTGGAGCGAACGCAGATCGTTTTGTGGATCACAATTGCGGCGGCGGCTGTGAACGGGCTGACCAATTATGCGTTGATCTTTGGCAACTGGGGCGCCCCCGAACTGGGCGTGACAGGGGCGGCAATCGCCTCGATTACGACACAAGTTGTTTCGCTGATTGCGGTCGTTATCTACGTGGTCCGGACGTTGCCGGAGCACAGCCTCTTCCAACGGTTCTGGCGACCGGATTGGGAAATGTTTGCCAGCGTATGGAAGCTGGGTGTGCCCATCGGCTTGACCACATTGGCCGAAGTTTCACTGTTCGCGACTTCTGCGGTGATGATGGGCTGGCTGGGTCAGGTCCCGCTGGCTGCGCATGGGATCGCCTTGAACCTGGCTTCGGCCACCTTCATGGTTCACCTGGGCTTATCAAATGCAGCGACCATCCGGGCTGGCAATGCGCTGGGTCGTCGGGATAGGGGGCATTTGGAAAAGGGCGCAATCTCCGTGACTGGTATGTCGCTGGTCATGTCGGTGGCAACCATCATCCTGTTACTGACTTGTGCCGAGCCTTTGATTTCCCTGTTCATGGAAGCAGATGATCCGCAGCGGGGACAAATCCTGACCATCGGTACCGGTTTGCTTGCCATGGCGGCTTTGTTCCAGCTGGTCGACGGCGCGCAGGTGATTGCGCTGGGCCTGCTGCGCGGGTTGCAGGATGCCAAGATCCCAATGGTCATGGCGGCGCTCAGCTATTGGGTCGTAGGGATTCCCGCGTCGTATTATTTCGGCTTTGTCCGTCATATGGACGGCATCGGCGTCTGGCTGGGCCTGGTGCTTGGTCTCGCCTTCGCGGCCGTGCTTCTCATGACCCGGTTCTGGATGTATTCGGTACAGCAGATACAGATATCGGCCGAGCCCGCTTAGTCTTTGTCCAGCCGATCTGCCTTTTTTCGCACCAGTACCGTACGCAGGTCGTGCATGGCCATCAATAACCTGTCGGTCACATCCTCCAGCTGCGTGTCGCTTGCCTTGGACTGAGCCCATTGCGTGGTCAGATTCAGATAGTCGACCGCGCGATGAATGTCGTCGATGTCGCGCTGGGCCAGCAGGGCCCGGCGCTCTTCCATCCATTGGGCAATCTCGGCCTGATCCCGGTCTGACAGCGTCCGCTGCCCGTGCGGCTTGACCTCACCATTGCGGATATTGATGACGGCAATCTGATCCATTTCGATCCGACGCTGACGGTTTTCAGTATCGATCCGAAACACCGCAGCACCGTTTTCACGTATGCGAAAGTAATACTCAGGCAGTTCGGCGGACATGGTCACCTCAGAGAAGCACAAAAACGCTGGATGCGGCTGCAAGCTTCGGTCAGTGCCGCGTCGGACGTAGCATAGCTGACGCGGAAATTCGGCGACAGGCCAAAGGCGGCACCAAACACAACGGCCACGTCGGCTTCTTCCAGCAGGGCGGTTGCAAAGGCTTCATCGTCTACAAGGACCGTCCCTGCCGGCGTCGTTTTCCCGATCAATCCGGCGATAGACGGATAGACATAGAAGGCCCCTTCAGGCGTTGGGCAGGTGACGCCGTCGATCTCGTTCAGCATCCGAACCACCAGATCGCGTCGGCGCCTGAATGTCTCGTTATTCGGGGCCAGAAAATCCTGGGTTCCGTTCAGGGCCTCAACAGCAGCCCATTGGCTGACCGAACAGGGGTTCGACGTTGATTGCGACTGGATCTTGCGCATGGCCGCGATGATCTCGACCGGGCCGGCGGCATAACCGATGCGCCAACCTGTCATGGCATAGGCTTTTGAAACCCCGTTGCAGGTGAGGGTCCGGTCAAATAGACCGGGTTCAACTTCGGCCGGGGTGCAGAACTCGAACCCGTCATAGGCCAGATGTTCGTACATGTCGTCCGACATGATCCAGACATGCGGATGACGCATCAGTACATCGGTCAGCGCCTTCAGTTCATCCCGACTATACCCTGCACCCGTCGGGTTCGAGGGCGAGTTAAAGATGAACCACTTTGTTTTGGGCGTGATGGCGGCTTCCAGTTGTTCTGCGGTCAGTTTGAAGCTGTTTTCCAGCGTCGTTTCGACCACAACAGGGGTGCCCCCCGCCAAAAGCACCATATCGGGATAACTGACCCAGTACGGCGCAGGGATGATTACCTCGTCACCGTCATTCATCGTCGCCATCAGGGCATTGTACAGCGTTTGCTTGCCACCGGTCCCGACCGAGATCTGGGCCGGCGAATAGTCCAGCCCATGATCGCGTTTCATCTTGGCACATGCCGCTTGTTTCAGTTCGGGGATGCCGTCCGGCGCGGTGTATTTGGTTTTGCCTGCTGCGATGGCCGCAACAGCGGCGTCTTTGATGTTCTGTGGCGTGTCAAAATCCGGCTCACCGGCGCTCAGGCCGATGACATCACGCCCGGCGGCCTTCAGCTCGGCTGCCTTGGCTGTCATAGCGATGGTGGGTGAAGGTTTGACGCGTGACAGTGTCGCAGACAGAAAACTCATGCTCGGCCTCGGTTTGTATGTTCAGCCCGACTGTCATAGGGTGCGTCAGAGTGACGATCAAGCCGTATAGATAAAGTGAATTGGAGACCCGAATGAATGATGAAAACGACTGGTATGGTCCGGATTCTGCGACATTCGGAGACCGTCTGGCCGGTGCACGCGAAGCCGCGGGAATGACACAGGCGCAACTGGCACGGCGTCTTGGGGTCAAGAAGGCGACAATTTCAGATTGGGAAAACGATCTGTCCGAACCCCGGGCCAACAGGCTGTCGATGATGGCGGGCATGGTCAATGTCTCGATCATGTGGTTGTTGACCGGCGAGGGCGACGGCATGGATGCACCTGTGGGTGAGGGCGAAGGTGGAACGGAACTGTCCTCGGCCGTGGCCGAACTGCGCGCCATCCGCGCTGAGATGCGCGCATGTTCCGAACGCGCGGCACGTCTGGAAAAGAAAATGCGTCAGATGCTGGAGCAGAAGAATTGAGCGAACCCCGGGATGTGCGCATCAAGCGCATGCAAATGCGGTCGATGCGACGCGGCATCAAAGAGATGGACATTATCCTGTCAGCCTATGCTGGGCGCAATCTGGCCGACATGGATGCCGACGGTCTGGATATCTATGATGCGCTGTTGCACGAAAACGATCAGGACCTTTATCAATGGGTTACGGGGCAGGTGCAGCCTCCGGCGCGATTTGCCAGCCTGGTTGCAGACATAGCGCAAACCTTTCAGAAATAAGGCAAAGTTCCGCTTAACCGATTTTTCGGATTTTCGGTTCATCGTGTGTCAAACAGCGCGACGGAATCGGAGGGTCGGATGAGTATGGAAATGCAGGTCTCCACACCAGAGACTAAGGGCTTCATAACCAGCTATCTTGAGGCACTGGTCCTGGTGGAGCGTCTGCACCGGTTGTTGCTGGATGTCATCAAGGACGAGTTTGAGCGCGTCGGCGTATTGGAAATCAATGCGGTTCAGGCGTTATTGCTGTTCAATATCGGTGATCACGAAGTTACGGCAGGCGAACTGAAAAGCCGTGGGTACTACCAGGGCAGCAATGTCAGCTATAACCTCAAGAAACTGGTTGAGATGGGTTATATGCACCACCAAAGATGCGAGATTGATCGCCGTTCGGTTCGCGTACGCCTGACGCCGCAGGGCAGAGAAATCCGCAATATCGTGTCCAAGCTGTTTGCACGTCACGCCGAAGGCCTGCAAGGCAGGGGGGTGCTTGGGCTTGAAGGCATTGAGGATATCACAAGTTCGCTGCGTCGCGTTGAACGGTACTGGACGGATCAGATACGGTATATCTATTGATCAGTGGCGGGCGTCAGACAGGACAAGGCTGTCCAGCTCACGAAGGAGTTTGCGGGTCATGGTCTCTTCATATGCCTCAAAGCCCAGCGCCACTTCTACGAACGCGTTTGGCCCCAAAATGACCCAGGCCGAATAATAGGCTGAAAGTTCACCGACCTGAACATATCTCCGATCACCTTCTTTCGGATCGTCGGCACCGATCACCAGCCCGTTAATTGTGATCCCATCATGTCGCAAACTGGCTTTCACATCCCGTGGATGTGGTCCGAGATTATGTTTGCCATCGCCGGACAGATCCAGCGTACGGCGCCAGCATCCCCTTTGCTGATCAAGCAGGGAAGAGCCAAATAACATGGCCGACCCTAACGCCGTTCCTTGCGGCGCTGCGCTGCGCGAGGTTCGGATTAAGCGATCACTGATTGCGATCAGGTCGGCGGGGGACCGTACTTCTGTCCACTTCAGCAGCATCCGTTCATGTCCCCGCTCGCTCCATTCGAAAATCGCCAGACGCAAGGAGGTTGCGCCGTCCGACAACATCAGTTGGCCAACTTCGGGGCGGCTCAGGGCCGCCGCCAGCCCGTCCAGTTGCAGCCTGTATTCCCGGCTGTCGACCGAACCCGACACATCCAGACCTAGCGCAAGGGCCTGGCGGCATTCGCCAAAGGCAGGTCCTGATATCAGGCAAGCCAGAAAGACGATCACCTGACGTATCATGGGCCTTCATTCCGTAATGCACCGATTTGCAGACCGCTCAGTTCCCGTTTCAGTTTCTTTCGCATGACGCGCTCGAAATCTTCAAACCCGGTGGCAATTTCCAAAAAGGCGCCGGGCCCGTGCAGGACGTTATTTTCGAAGAAAGGGATCAGGAACAGCTCTCCCTCGAAATCGGCTGCGTTGATCACAAGCCCATTCACGACAGTGTTTTGAAAGGGAAAGTGCCGATAGGCGATCTGCGGCCCATAGCCATCGTTGTTCGTGCCGTCGCCGGACAGGTCAATGGTTTGAAACAAGCATTGCGGCGCTTGCTCCATAAGGGTTGCACCGTATGCCAACGCATAGCCCATAGCTGTTGCTGATCCGCTGTCAGATCGGACGGATTGGCTGACCTGGCTGGATGCGAACAGCAGATCACCAACATCATTGATCATTGTCCAGTTCAGGACGACATTTTGGGTTGAGCGGCCACTCCACTCATATACCGCCAGGGCAACCGGCATCGGTGAAGAAAAGAAGGCCTCTTGCACTTCGGGCGCAATCAATGCGGCGGCTAACCCCTGCCGTTGTAACACATCTTCGGCCTCATCGACTGAAACGGAAATATCCATCGCCAAGGCCAGCGCCAAGCGGCATTGCTCGGCCTTGACAGGGCTGGCCTGAACGACCAGCCCAATTGCTATCAGCCAACGGATCACCAGTGACCACTGCTCTCCATGCTGGTCCAGGGTTCGGCTGGTTCCAGTGCTTCGCCATTCTGCAAAAGCTCAACCGAGATATTGTCGGGCGATCGAACAAAAGCCATGCGACCATCCCTTGGCGGGCGATTGATCGTAACACCGTTGTTCTGAAGATGTTGGCAAACCTCGTAGATATTGTCGACACCGTAGGCCAGATGGCCGAAGTGACGGCTGTCGGCGGGCAACTCGTCATCACCGTCCCAATTGTACGTCAGCTCAATCGGGGCGTCTTCCTGTCCCGGAGGAGCCATGAAGATCAGAGAAAATCGCCCGGCTTCACTGTCATACCGACGTGTTTCTTTCAGACCCAGAAGCTCGTAAAATGCCATGGATTTTTCCAGATCCTTCACGCGGACCATGGTGTGAAGATATTTCAACGCCATTTCGGCCATCCTTTTTCGACTCACATTGCCAAGAGCTTAGCGCTCCGCCTCGACGTGTCGATAGAGCCCTCAGCAGCAATTTGTTTTTTGCGTCCGCTGCGGCATATATCGCGGTTCCTGTGCCGCGATCGGCGATATATAGTAGGAGGCGACTCATTGCCAGAAAGGAAGATTCGATGCCGCTGTCCCCTGATCAACAGGCCGAGATCGACGCGCAACGCGCGCAATCGCATCCCACGCGTCGAGTTGTCTCGGCGGGAATGGAAGACCACCTGTACACAGCGCATCAGGTTTTGGATCATGGCTTTGTCCGCGTGATCGACTATATGGGTGACGATGCCGCCATCTGTCAGGCTGCGCGCGTTTCATACGGCACAGGCACCAAATCCGTTCAGAATGACGAGGGGCTGATCAGGTATCTGATGCGGCACTGGCATTCGACGCCATTCGAAATGTGCGAAGTCAAATTGCATGTGAAATTGCCGGTGTTTGTGGCGCGGCAGTGGATCCGGCACCGGACCGCCAATGTGAATGAATACTCGGCACGGTATTCAATTCTGGATCGCGAGTTCTATATCCCCGCCCCTGAACATGTGGCAGCACAGTCCGAAGTGAACAATCAGGGCCGTGGGGCAACGTTGGAAGGTGAAGAGGCCGCGCGCGTATTGGAAACCCTCAAGGCGGACAGCACGCGGTGCTATGACAACTACGAGTCCATGATCAGTCAGGACGGGCAACAGGGGCTTGCCCGTGAACTGGCCCGCATGAACCTACCCGCAAACGTTTATACGCAGTGGTATTGGAAGGTGGACCTGCATAATCTGTTCCACTTCCTGCGCCTGCGTGCCGACCCACATGCTCAGTATGAGATCCGCGTTTATGCCGAGGCGATGTGCAAGATCGTCGCTGATTGGGTGCCGTTTGCGTATAAGGCGTTCGAGGATTATCGGCTGGGTGCGGTAAACCTGTCTGCCCAGATGGTCGAAAGCCTGCAACGAATGCTGGCAGGAGAGGCGGTCACGCAGGAAAACTCGGGGATGACGGCGCGCGAATGGCGTGAGTTCGAGGCGATCATTCGCAGATAGAACCGACAAGCTGCATAGCTTTTGTCTATACGTGTCGTCATGGAATTGTTACATTGGTTCCATGGCCCGCTTTTTGAACCTTGCTCTGTTATGTCTGGTTTTTGGTTTTGCCCTACCTGTGCGAACCAAATCCCCATAGCTGAGGTTCTGTGCGAACTGGCGCCCCGGCTGCACCAGAAACTGGAAAGTCAGTTCGGCGCGTGGCATCGGGTGTTCGCGGGCCGGAACAGGTTATGGAAGTCTGGGCAAGTCAGCGCGGGGACTGGACAATGGTTGTCACCTACGCGACAGGCACATCTTGCATCGTGGCTACGGGCGAAAACTGGAATAACCACGCCGACGCCAAGCCCGCGCGAGGGTAATGGAACGAAACCGGTGGGGGATGGATAACGGCCGGAAATTGGCCGTCATCCTTAATGATCTACCGCGTGTTTAGCGGGAAGTCGTTACAGTGGTTTCAAATCAGCTGCCATTTGGCGGCCGTCGCGTCCGTCCTGCAACTCGTACGAAACTTTTTGGTTGTCTGCGAGTCCGGTGAGGCCGGACCGTTCTACGGCCGAGATATGTACAAACACATCTTTGCCCCCTTCGTCAGGGGCAATAAATCCATAGCCTTTGGTGGTATTGAACCATTTCACGGTGCCGGTTGGCATGTCCCGTGTCTCCTTCTACTTACGCATTGTCCCACAAATTGGTGGGGGCTGTGGTCAGCGTCACCACACAAAAAAACTGCGTAGCGTATGCTGAACAGTCCAATTCGTGCGTTTCGCCTTTTTCAACATTGCACGGTGAAGTAAAAAATCAAGAATAACCGCAAGAAACGGGCAAGATTGCCTAAAAAGGAAGCAAGGGCAGGAGCGTCAAAGACATGCAGCTTTATGGATTGAAAAACTGTGACACCTGTCGCAAGGCATTGAAATCACTTCCAGACGCCAAGTTTTTTGACGTACGCAGCGACGGTGTGCCGGATTCGGTGCTGTCACGGGCCTTTGCTGAGTTCGGCAATGACTTGCTTAATACCAGATCGACGACATGGCGCGGATTGGACGAAACCCAGCGTGCCAAGGCCCCTTTGGAGCTTTTGAGAGAGCATCCGGCCCTGATGAAACGCCCACTGATCGAAGCGGATGGCAGGCTGTTGTTGGGCTGGACGGCTGAAACCCGTGCTCAGCTTGGCATTTCTTGAACGAGTGCCTATCTGCCTGAAAGCAACAATGAGGATTTTCAATGCGTAATGCCGCAATGTTATTGGGTGTAATCGCCGGGTTGATCGGCATGATCGTCGGGTTCTTCGGCTATGCGAAGGTGGTCGTGGTTGACCATGTCGGTGAAATTGAAGGCATGCTAAGCCAGGTCGACAATCCTGATCTGGTGCAAGCCATTTCGATTATCGCGCCCCTCTTGGCAATCGCGGGCGGGGCCATGGCGCCAGCGCGCGCGTTGATTGCCGGGGTCTTGTTGCTGGTGTCGGCGGCCGCGATGTACTACGCGTTCGGCTTTGGTGTTTTCACCATGTTCCCGATCACATTTGCTGCTGTCGCCGGGGTACTTGGGCTGGCCGCAGGAAAACCGGACCAGCCCAAGGCGCATTTCTAAGTTACTTAAGGCGCAGGATCCGGTCGAGTGAGATCGGACCTGCGCCGTTGACGACGATCACCAGCATCAGGAAGGTCCACATCGTGCGCTGATCCATCAGGGACGGGGCCGCGTCGAACAGGCTGCCCAGTTTCACGCCATGTCCGGTGACGTCGACAAGGGTCTGCACCCAGATAAAACCGATCATGCCCAAAGCCGCCAGACGCGAGAATAGTCCAACCAGAAGTAGCGTCGGAAGCACAAATTCGGCAACCGTTCCCATGAAGATGACGATGCGTTGGAAGAACGTCATTTGGGACACGTCATACAGAACAGCTTCTGCCGCTTTGGGGAAAATCTGACCAAAGGCACCTGCCGAAGGCGAAAAGATCGATCCGTCGATCTTCAGCATGGCCGAGTTCCAGTAATAGACCAGAAGAACCGCAACAAAGACCAGCCGTGCCAGCGTAGGGGTCAACCAGCCAGACGCAAAGTCCAGTTTTCCCATGGTGTTATTGTAGGTTGAGATCAGAGCAGTCATGTCTTGGGCCTTTCGATAGTCACAGAGGTTATTGCACCACCCTTCAGAAGCAGTGCCAGAGTGGTTCCAAGATCAAATTCAGGCAGTTCAGCAGTCGTTTTTTCAAATGCCCCGCCGATTGTGTCGCCGTTCTGCATATAGGCGATCCAGTCTGCACCACCCGCTGGAAGCGGATTGGGTGTCGGGTCGAACTCGGCGCGCGTGATCAACACATCCTCGGCCCGTGCATCTGGTTTCGGGGCATCGGCTTCCATGTTGAAGCGCCAGATAGCGTGAATGGGCCAGTCCGAGCGGATCACCTGCATGGCCGGTGCAAACTGCAACCGGGCCTGCATGACCTGCTCGGGCTCGACCGCTAAAACGTCTGCCGGCGCAGGTTCGCTGTCGGCGGCGTGGTAGGACTTGCGCAAGGCAATCTCTAACCGGGCCACGTCGGGCAGGTATCCGAGATGGGCAAGTTGGGGCATTCCGGCCAGAAAATCAGGAAACGCCTCGCCATAAAACATCATCAGAGGAGAGGAGGGCGGGTGTTGACGCAGGAAAATCCCGGCCAGCCCATCCATGTTCTGCGCCCCTAGCAATTTGGCAATCACGGGAAACGCCTGATGCATCGCCTCGGTCAGCGACACCGCAACATTGTTGCGGTACACGCTGAACCGGCGACCGGCGGGGCGCGCGCCACCGTCCAGCAATCCGCCGGGAACGGGCGCTGACGCATCCATCATGGCCGCGCGGAATTCAGATTGCGAAACACTCATACCGGTATCCGGTCCAGTGCGGATTGCGCGCGAACGGCCTCATCTCGCAGAACGGGCCAATCCGGCACATCAGTGTCCCATTCGATCAGAATGGGTTTTGGCCCCGAACGCTCCAGCACATAATCCAGCAGGGTCCACACCGGGTCGACCACTTCTCGTCCGTGACTGTCGATCAGCAGCGGATGACCGTGATCGTCTTCATCCTCATCATGGCCGCCAAGGTGGATTTCCGACACTTTTTCAAGCGGATAGGCGTCAATATAACTTTGCGGCGAGAATTCCAGATTGGTGGCCGAGACAAAGACATTGTTTACGTCCAGCAACAAGCCGCAACCGGTGCGCCTGGCAATCTCCCTCAGGAAATCAGGTTCGGACCAGGTGCTTTCCTCGAAGGCCAGATAGCTGGACGGGTTTTCCAGCAGCATCTGGCGCCCGACCGTGTGCTGGACCTGGTCGATATGTTCACAAACCCGCGCAAGAGTTTCGTCGGTATAGGGAAGGGGCAGCAGGTCGTTGTAAAAATGGCTGTCATGGGTGGACCAGGCCAAATGTTCGGAAAAGCTTGCAGGGTTCAGCCAGCCTACCAGGTGTTTTAGCCGGGCCAGATGATCAGGGTCCAGCGCGCCTTCACCGCCAATGGAAAGGCCAACGCCATGGACCGAGATCGGGAACTTTTCGGAGAGGTGGCGCAGCTGCGCCAAGGGCCGCCCGCCGTCGCCCATATAGTTCTCGGCATGGATTTCCAGCCATGCAACAGGCTGTGCGTGTTCAAGTATCTGAGCAAAATGTTGCGGTTTGTAACCTACGCCCGGCGCTGCAGGCAGGCGGTTTGACCGGTGGGTGTCATCCAACATGGGCCAGTTCCTCGATCACGAAAGGGAAAGGGCGGGCGATGGAGCCCGCCCCTTGAAATCGTCAGGCCAATCTTATGCCGGCAGGTCGCGTTCCAGCGCTTCCAGCGAACCTTTGCGCGGTGTGCCGTTTGCTTCTGCTGGCAGTTCGATGTCGGCGCAAGTGCCTGCGTCAACCAGGGTCCATGCGTTGCCCTGATAATCAACGGTCGAGGTGCCCGCGCATGTGGTTCCGGGACCTGCGGCGCAGTCGTTCTGGCCGGCCAGCGATACACCGTAGCACTTTTCTTTTGCCTGTGCGCTTGCTGTGGTTGCGGCACCAGACACGGCGGCTGCGACTGCGGTTGCGATAACCAGGGATTTAGCTGTTTTCGACATCTCGGTAATCCTCTTGATGACTGGGTATGTCTGCTTGTGACAATGACAAAGGTAGTGGCTTGATGGGCAGAGTTGAATTCACGAGCCCGTGTCTCACAAGCGCGTCATGGGGCGGCCTGCCCCCTTGCAGCGTAATACACTGTTTTTGATGAAGAAAGGGTGAAATGTTACAATCCGACCCCATAGGAGGGGTCGGATTTTTTTGGATATGGTGCTGTTTGTTACAGCAGATCTGGCGGGGTGGCGGCGCGTGCCAGCTCTTTTGTTACAACATCAAGCGGTTGTACCTGAGTCTGTTTTTCACCCAGTCGCCGCACGCTTACGGTGCGCTCGTCAACTTCGCGGTGACCGACGGCCAGAATTACAGGTACTTTGCCGACCGAATGCTCACGGACCTTGTAGTTTATCTTTTCATTGCGGATGTCAGCCTCGGCCCGCACACCTGCCGCGCGCAGGGTTTCGACCACTTTGGCGACATAGTCGTCCGCGTCGGACGTGATGGACGCGACGACGACCTGACGCGGGGCCAGCCAGAACGGCAATTTGCCTGCGTGTTCCTCGATCAGGATACCGATAAAGCGTTCGAAGGATCCCAGCGTGGCGCGATGCAACATGACGGGGCGGTGTTTGGCCCCGTCGGCGCCGATATAGGTGGCGTCCAGCCGTTCGGGCAGAACGAAATCGACCTGGAAGGTGCCGCATTGCCAGTCACGCCCGATGGCGTCCGTCAGAACGAATTCCAGTTTCGGACCATAGAATGCACCTTCGCCCGGGTTCAGTTCCGGTTCGATCCCGGCGGCACGGGTGGCGGACAAAAGTGCCGCTTCTGCCTTGTCCCATACCTCGTCCGATCCGGCGCGGGTTTCGGGGCGGTCAGAGAATTTCACCGAAAAATCCTCGAATCCCAGATCCTTGTAAATCACGCTGAGGAAACGGATGAATTCGGCGGTCTCCGCCTCGATCTGTTCTTCGGTTGAAAAGATATGGGCGTCGTCCTGCGTGAACCCGCGCACCCGCATGATGCCATGCAATGCACCAGAGGGTTCGTAACGGTTACACGATCCGAACTCGGCCATGCGCAGCGGCAGGTCGCGATAGGATTTCAGGCCTTGCTTGAAAATCTCGACATGGCAGGGGCAGTTCATCGGTTTGAGCGCGTTGACGGCCTTTTCGCGGGCATGTTCCTCGTCGACTTCGACGATGAACATGTTTTCCTGATATTTGTCCCAGTGGCCTGATCGTTCCCACAGTTTGCGGTCAACGACCTGCGGCGTGTTCACCTCGACATACCCACCCTTGCGCTGCTGACGGCGCATGTAGTCCTGCAACTGGGTGTAGATGGTCCAGCCATTGGGGTGCCAGAAAATCTGACCGGGGGCTTCTTCCTGCATGTGAAACAGGTCCATCTCGCGGCCTAGTTTGCGGTGGTCGCGCTTTGCGGCCTCTTCCAGCATATGAAGGTGGTCTTTCAGTTTTTCCTTGCCGGTGAAGGCCACGCCGTAGATGCGTTGCAGCATCGCGCGGTTGCTGTCGCCGCGCCAATAGGCACCGGCGATGGACATCAGCTTGAACGCATCACCGGGAACCTGACCGGTATGTTGCAGATGCGGACCGCGGCACAAATCCTGCCAGTGGCCGTGCCAGTACATGCGCAACGGCTCGTCCCCGGGAATGGCTTCGATCAGCTCAACCTTGTAGGGCTCGTTATTGGCCTTGTAGAACTCGATGGCCCGCTCGCGATCCCAAACCTCGGTGGTGACAGGATCGCGCTTGTTGATGATCTCTTTCATCTTTTTCTCGATGAGGCCAAGATCTTCGGGCGTGAACGGTTCTTCCCGGTCGAAGTCATAATACCAGCCGTTTTCGATAACGGGGCCGATGGTGACCTTGGTCGCAGGCCAGATTTCCTGCACAGCGCGGGCCATGATGTGGGCCAGATCGTGGCGGATCAGTTCGTTGGCCTGCGCGTCATCCTTCATGGTGTGGATGGCAATCTGTGCATCGGCTTCGATAGGCCATTGCAGGTCCCAGTGTTTGCCGTCAACGGTGGCCGAGATGGCCTTTTTGGCCAGCGAACTTGAAATATCGGCAGCCACCTGCGCGGGCGTAACCCCTGCGTCATAGGAACGTGCATTGCCATCTGGGAAAGTGAGAGAGACGGATTTTGAATCCAGGGCCATTTCGGCTCTCCTCGTCGGTTTGGCGCCCACTGAACGCCCGGTTGCGGGTTATTTGCGTCTGGCTGATGTGGCAGGTGCAGCAATTCCTGTCAAGGGTCGCAGGGTACGGTCACTGACGCCACGACACCCCGAATTCGGGAATTGCGACCAACGGGCTGCCGTGCATGATGTTCCCCAAAGCATAAGAGGGTTTCATGGCGGCGACGGATTTTCTGGAAACAGCACAAGGGCGAAAACTGGCCTATCACAAAACCGAAGGCTCAGGGCCGACCCTGGTTTTTCTGGGTGGGCTTATGTCGGATATGGAAGGTACCAAGGCAGTCCATCTGGAAGCTTGGGCGCAGGCGCGGGGGCGGGCCTTTTTGCGGTTTGATTATTCCGGTCATGGCGAAAGCTCTGGCGCGTTCAAGGATGGCTGCATTGGGGATTGGCATGAGGACACTGTCGCTGCGGTCGATGCCTTGACCAAGGGGCCGCTGATCGTTGTCGGCTCGTCCATGGGGGGGTGGCAGGCGCTTTTGCTGGCCAAGGCCCTGCCGGACCAGATTGCAGGTATGGTCACGATCGCCGCCGCGCCGGATTTCACGGAAGATGGCTATTGGGCATCCTTCACCGATGACCAGAAAGCCGCCCTGGAAACTGTCGGGCATGTCGAGTTGCCGTCCGATTACATGGAACCTTACATCGTCACCAAACGGATGATCGAAGATGGGCGGCAGCGCCTTGTACTGCGCGACACGTTGAACCTGCCGTTCAAGGTTCGTTTCCTACAGGGAACAGCGGATACAGCCGTTTCGACTGAAACGGCCGTTAGGTTGCTGGACCACGCAACAGGGCCGGACATGCAGCTTCTTTTGGTCAAGGATGCCGATCACAGGTTCTCGGATGATGCATGTCTTGGCTTGATCGAGGCGGCGGTTCTGGATGTGTTGGGAGACGCGTGATGCGGCGTTTGGGATGGCTTCTGGGGCGCTTGTTCCTTGCGTTTATTGTCATCGGCGGCCTTATCTACTGGTTTGGTCCGCGCGAAGAGGTGAACCTGAGCCCAAGCTTTGATCCGCGCAAGTTCGGTGAGGGCGTACAGGTTTATTTCGAAAGCACCGAAGCCGCGTTTGACGATATCGTTCCGGGTGTCGAAAAACGAGTGATCTGGCAGGATGGCTTTAACGAACGGCGCACCCCGTATTCCGTTCTTTACATCCATGGCTTTTCAGCAAGTTCCGAGGAAATCCGGCCAGTGCCGGACCTTGTGGCAGACGCGCTGGGGGCCAATCTGGTTTACACACGCCTGCAAGGTCATGGGCGAACCGGATCAGCCATGGCGGAAGGCACTGCCTCGGGCTGGATGCAGGACACCGCCGAGGGATTGGCGGCCGCGCGTGCTGTTGGGGACAAGGTGATCGTAATCTCAACTTCGACCGGTGCGACGCTTGCAGCCGCCGCCGCTTTGGATGCCAGCCTCAGCGAAGATGTTGTCGGCATGGTCTTTGTCTCTCCGAATTTCGGGGTCAACACGGCCGCGGCATGGATTCCCACTTTGCCATGGGCGAGGGATTGGTTACCGGTCCTGATGGGGGACGAACGCGATGTATCGGGGCCAGACCCGGAAAAGAACAAATATTGGTCTACGGTCTATCCGTGGGAATCGGTCGTGCCGATGTCCGTTCTGGTCGAAAAAGTCTATGCGCTGGATTTCTCGAACGCCCTGGTGCCCGTGCTGTTCTGGTTCTCGGACAACGATCAGGTGGTGCGCCCTGACCGCACACACGAGGTCGCCGAAGCGTGGGGTGCGCCAGCATCCGTCAAACTGGTGACAATGGGTCCCGAGGATGATCCGTCATCTCATGTTATTGCCGGTCGCCTGATGTCGCCAGGGCAGACCGACGCGGCTGTGGCCGGTATCCTGGATTGGTTAAAAGGGCTGGGGGTGGAATGATGGCGGCCTCGGGTCGCGGTAAGATGCGTAAGCCGGGCAGTATGTGGAGCCTTGAGACCTTAGGGCGCGTTCGTCTGTCCCGGTATTTCTTCATGCGCGATTTCCTCTATTCCGAGATCGGGAACTTTCACCAAAAACAGAACATTCCAGACAATCCGGATCTGGCTATCGAGACAGGACGTGCGTTCTGTGAAACTCTGCTGGACCCGCTGGAAGAGACCTTTGGCAGGATCGCTGTGCGCTCGGGCTATCGCTCACCGTCGCTAAACAGGTTTGGCAATGAAAACAAACTGAACTGTGCCCGAAATGATCACCCGTTGGAATGCCACATCTGGGATCGTGGAGCCGGGGACGAGCGGATTGCCGGGGCGTCTGTTGTTGTCCCCTGGTTCGCGGATCAGTATGCGCAGGGCCGGGATTGGCGCGATCTGGCATGGTGGATGCATGATCACCTGGATTATTCCGAGATCTGGTTCTTTCCGAAACTCTGCGCTTTCAATCTGGTGTGGCGCCCTAAACCGCAGCGCCGGATTGACAGCTATATTGCGCCACGCGGATGCCTGCTGAAACCCGGCGCTGAGCCCGAGGAAAGTGCCGCTTCACGACGGTCCCGCTATGCGGACTTTCCAGCTTTTCGGGCAATCGCCTATCCGTGACGTTCCGCTTGTTTGAATGTGATAAACTCTCAACCTGACTGCAAACCCAAGGGCTCGGGAAACCGAGCGTATGGAGGCCCCGCGTGATCGAGCCGCTGGTACTGCTACCTGGACTGATGTGCGATGCCCGACTGTATCGCCCTCAGATCGAGGTGTTTTCGCAGACGCGACCCGTAACCGTTGCGCCGCTCTCAGCAGGTGAGCGTATCGAAGAGATCGCCTCGGGTCTGCTGGACCAGCTTCCACATCGGTTTGCACTGGCTGGATTAAGCATGGGTGGTGTGGTGGCGTTAGAGCTGATCCGCCGAGCACCGGAACGTGTGTCGCGCCTGTGCCTGATGGCAACTGATGCGCAGGCGGACACGCCTCAAATGGCGGCCAGTCGCGAAGACCTGATCATTGGCGCGCAAGGTGGCCGGTTGGAGGAGGTCATGCGGAAACTTGTAAGTTCCGACGCGCTGGCACCGGGCCCGCAGCGTATTCCCATCCTGAACGGTTTGCTGGCAATGGCGCAGGATTTGGGTGCTGAAACTTTCGTGCGTCAGATGCGTGCCCTGCAACGCCGCCCGGATCAACAGGCCGCGTTGCGTCGCATCAAGGTGCCCACGTTGGTTCTGTGTGGTGCGCATGACACTTTGACGCCGGTCAAACAGCATTCTTTCATGGCAGAACTCATTCCCGGAGCGGAACTGCTGGTTATTGAAAAGTCCGGTCACTTGCCGACCCTCGAGACGCCCGACATCGTCAATGAGGCACTGCAAACCTGGTTGGACGCCCAGAAACGGTTTGATTACTGGTAAAGCATCGCGCGTTCGGTCTTTGAAATGACAGTTGGCGTCACCACGGGTTTACCGGTTTCTCGATCGAAAAACGGTGTGTTCTTCCATCGCCCGGACAGGCGCGATCCGACGGCCCTGCGCAACAGGCCAAAAATGGCGGGGCCGGGATTTTCGTGCTTTTGCTTTCCGTCCGGTCGGGGAACAAACCCGCGTGTCGTGACGGGTCCTAGCGCCGAAGCACCACCCGCAACCCGGCCGACGATAACGCCAGCAAACGGGAGTTTCGCGGTTTTGGGCGTTGCCGCCAAAGGTGCGCTACAGCAACTGGCGTACCAACGCAGCATGCCCTTGGGGCTGAGTTGCATCGCCGCAAGATACTGACTTCCTGTGCTGATTTCGATCTCATCCGGTGCGATCTGAAAAATCCCGACAGGTCCGGGTGCGGGGTCCGGTTGCTTGAAATACAGTTGAGCGGCTCGGCAATCATTGCAGAAACACTCAACATGTGTGCCTTGCCTAACACCGCGGGTTGAAATACGTCCCTGCAAGTTGCCGCATAGACAGGAAAAGGCGAGGCCATTTTGCGCTGACCCGCTCATGTCGGTTAGGCTACCTTGTTGGAGTTGGCCGCGCGACGGTTTGGTTTTCGCGCGTTTTCGTTCATGAAATCAATCACAAGAGGGCGAATGTTGTCGCGCCAGCTGCGGCCTGCGAAGATACCATAGTGACCAGCACCGGGTTCGACGTGGCTTGCCTTTTTGCTGTCCGGCAGGCCGGTGCACAAATCCAGCGCGGCAATACACTGGCCGGGTGCGGAGATGTCATCATTTGCACCTTCGACAGTCTTCACCGCAACATCGGTAATCTTACTGATGTCCACCTTGTGACCCGCGACCACGAACTCGTTTCTCGCAATCTCTCGATTTTTGAAGACCCGCTCGACCGTCGAAAGATAGAACTCGGCTGTCATGTCCATCACGGCCAGGTATTCGTCATAGAAACGGTTATGGGCATCCTGGTCCGAGGCCTCGTCCCGCATGACGCGCTGGATCTGGTCGGAAAACGCTTTGGAGTGACGATCTGCGTTCATGGACATGAACGAGGCCAATTGCAGCAGACCCGGATAGACCATACGTCCAACGCCCTTGTACTTGAAGCCAACACGCTGGATCATTGTTTCTTCCAACTGGCCCATGGTGACGCGACGACCGAAGTCTGTCACATCGGTCGGCGTTGCGTCCGGGTCGACGGGGCCACCTATTAGCGTCAGGGTGCTTGGTTGAGCTTTGGGTTCAATCTCGGCCAGGTATGCCGTTGCGGCCAAGGTCAGAGGCGCAGGCTGGCAAACGGCAACAACATGGGTGTCCGGTCCAAGCTCTTTCATAAAATCTACAAGGTAGAGCGTGTAGTCTTCGACATCGAATTTACCTGCAGACACAGGGATATCGCGCGCATTATGCCAATCGGTGATGTAGACTTCGCAATTGACCAGAAGGCTTTTGACTGTCGACCGCAGCAACGTTGCATAGTGACCGGACATCGGGGCAACCAACAGCACTTTGCGCGGTTGTTCTTTTCGGCCATTGATGCGGAAATGTACCAGATCACCAAAAGGGCGTTCCAGAACGGTCGTGATTTCAACCAGATGATCCTTGCCATCTTCGCAGGTGAACGTGCGAATACCCCAATCGGGCTTTGCAACCATCCGCTGGAACGTACGCTCGGTCACTTCACCCCAGGCGGCCATCCAGTTGAATGCGGGGTTCGGCACCATGGAAAACATCGGATAAGACGCCATCGCGCTGGCGGTTGCACCAAGCCACTGGTTGGTGTTTCGCGCAGTTTCCATCAGGTCGTAGGTCATCATGTAGCGCATAAATGGGGCCTCCTGAGTGTCAGCCTGAGAGTTCGGACCATTCGTCGCTTTGCCCCCCAGCACCCACGACGTTATTCTGCATAGCAGCGAGGTTAGGGGGGAATTGTTAAAATGACAACTAGTGAAGACCACATGCCAGACGTATCCGAAGAACATATTGAACGCCTTAAAGAAAATATGGAAAAGGTCGAGAAGCTGTCCAAGCGCCTGATTGAGGTCATGGCTGTAAAACGGCCGCACACACCCGCGCTGGACGGCCCGAATCAAGAGCTTTTCGCACGAGCAGCAAGTGCCTACTGGGCGGAGGCTTGGCAAAATCCCGCCAAACTACTGGAACAGCAGATAGAATTCTGGGGCAAGTCAGTGCTGAACTTTGCCGAGGCGCAGAAAGCGCTGACTGCGTCTGACGCGGAAGGCGAAGCCCCCAAAACAGAAGACAAGCGATTTTCGAACCCCCTTTGGGAGACCAATCCCTATTTCCGACTGATCCGCCAGCAATACCAGACCAATGCGCAAGCGATCGCGCAGGCCGTTGCGTCCGTGGACGATCTGGATGCCAAGGACAAAAGGCGGCTGCAATATTTCTCGCAGCAAATCGTCGATATGATGGCGCCGACAAACTTCCTGGCGACCAATCCGGATGCATTACAAAAAGCGGTCGAAACCGAGGGCCAGTCACTGATCAAGGGGTTGGAAAACCTTGTGTCAGATCTTGAGGCCAACAATGGCGAGCTGGTCGTCAAACTGGCAGATGAGAGTGCCTTTGAGGTCGGCGGTAACCTGGCGACGACGCCGGGGGAGGTGGTTTATCGTAACCGGATGATGGAACTGATCCAGTACAAGCCGGCGACCGAAACTGTATATGAGACACCGATTGTCCTGTTCCCGCCCTGGATCAACAAGTTCTATATTCTGGACCTGAAAGCCCAGAACAGCATGATCAAATGGATCACCGAGCAGGGATATACCCTGTTTGTAGTGAGCTGGGTCAATCCGGACGAAAGCTATGCCGAAACCGGCATGGAAGACTACATTCAGGACGGTTTCCTGACCGCGATCGAGGCGGCCAAGAAGATTTGCAAGGTCAAACAGGTCAACGCGGTGGGGTATTGCATTGCAGGTACCACCCTGAGCCTGACGCTGTCTCTGCTGAAACAGCGAGGAGACAAGTCGGTCAAATCGGCGACCCTGTTCACCGCATTGACGGATTTTTCCGATCAGGGAGAGTTCACGCCTTTCCTTCAAAACGATTTTATCGACGGAATCGAAGAAGAAGTGAAAAAGGAAGGTGTTCTGCGGTCGTGGATCATGGCGCGCACAATGTCATTCCTGAGATCACGTGACCTTATCTATGGCCCGGCCATTCGAAGTTACATGATGGGGGAAGTGCCCCCGGCCTTTGATTTGCTGTACTGGAACGGTGACGGAGCCAACCTGCCTGCGAAAATGGCGGTGGAGTACTTGCGTGGGCTATGCCAGCGCAATGAATTCGCGACCGATGGCTTTGAGGTACTGGGGCATAAGCTGAAGCTCGGTGACGTTGATGTGCCCCTGATGGCCATCACATGCGAAACCGATCATATCGCGGCGTGGAAAGACTGCTATCGCGGTGTGCAAAAGATGGGCTCGAGATCAAAAACTTTCGTGGTTTCCGAGTCGGGTCATATTGCGGGCATCGTGAACCCGCCCAGCAAGAAAAAGTATGGGCATTACACCAACCCGGATTTGAAACCAGACGCCGCCACCTGGTTAAAGGAAGCCGATTTTCATGAAGGGTCATGGTGGCCCATGTGGGATGCCTGGCTTAAGAAACGTTCAGGCAAGCAGGTACCGGCCCGTGAACCTGGCGATTCGAAGCACCCGAGCCTGGCTGCTGCACCCGGAACGTATGTAGTGGCAAAACCAAACGCCTGATTTCATTCTGAAACTTAATTTTTTCTGCAGCGCAGCAAGAAAAAACTTGCAATGCTGCGTTGCAGCAATCATATTGTCCTCAAGCTGATGAAACCCGGGGTGGGCCCGGACTGGCTAAAAGGATTATGACAATGGCTAAGACCCAAGACTTTACCGCGATCATGAAAGACATGATGGGTGCATTCCCCGTGGACACAACCGCAATGGAAGGCGCATTCAAATCGACCGCTTCGCTGAATGAAAAGCTGTCGGGCGTTGCTCTGGAAGCAGCAGAGAAATCGGCAGAAATCTCGAGCAAATGGACCAAAGACACGCTGGCCAAACTGACCGAGATGTCGAAAGCCAAGGCAGAGCCTGCCGACTACGCAAAAGCAGCAACCGATTTCGCAAGCGCGTCTGCTGAAGTTGCAGCCGAGAACATGGCCGCTTTCGCAGAAATCGCGAAAAAAGTTCAGACCGAAACCGTCGAACTGCTGATGGCTGCTGGTAAAGAAGCTGCGGAAGAAGCGTCCGCCGCTGTTAAAAAAGCAACCAACGACGTGACCACAGCCGCTAAAAAAGCTGCTGCTGCGAAGTAAGAAAAGTCAGCGAAACGCACCCGACCCTCCCTATAGGTGCAATCGCGTTGGGCAGGTCCATTGACCTGCCCTTTCTTTTTGTGCTGCACTCGCATAACCTGTGCTGCAACGCATCATCCTTGGGGAGGGTACCCGGTGTCGGACCAAGAAAAACCGCTGCTGATCAAGCGCTATGCCAGCCGTCGGCTGTATAACACCGAGACCAGCGATTACGTGACGCTCGAAGATATCGCGGGATTCATCCGTGACGGGCGCGAAGTACAAATCATCGACCTGAAATCCGGCGACGACCTGACGCGGCAGTATCTGCTGCAGATCATTGCTGAACATGAAAGCCGCGGCGAGAATGTGCTGCCTGTCAATGTTCTGAACGATCTTGTGCGCAGTTACATGCTGCCTGGCGGGGGCATGATGCCGCAATTCCTGCAAAGCTCGTTCGATATGCTGCGCGAAAGCCAAAGCAAGATGATGGAAAACATGAACGCCATGAACCCGATGTCCCAGATGCCGGGTTTTGAAGCGTTGAAAGCACAGCAGCAGGCCTTTCTGAAGGCTATGACTGGTGGGTTGTCTGGCAGATGGTCCTCGCCAGAGAAGGAAAGCGAAAAGTCAGAGCCGAAAGAGGATCTTGACGATATCAAGAAACAGTTGGCCGAACTTCAACAGAAGCTTTCAAAACTGAATTAAGGTGAGCCTGAAAAAAAGGCCCACCATTTTAGTGGGTCAGTTCTAATCTCAGGTGCCGTAGACCGGCATTGGGCCGGTCACTTCGCCGACCGCGGCCAGCAGAATATCGGCGATCACGTCCAGCTCTGCGCGTGTCAGGCGTACGGGCAGTCGGACGTCACACGCTTTCATCAGCATGTCACGCGTTTGCGGCAGCTCGAACGTCTCCGGCAGAAATTGCCAGTTCCAGAAGGCGCGTGCATTGTCCTGGCTCAGGCCAAAGACCTGAACTTTGACACCGCGTGCCTCGGATGCGGCGGCAAATGCGCGAATCTCGTGTTCCTGCAACCCAACCAGATTGAATTGAATAGAATCCGGCGCGCGCTGCTCGGGGGGCAAGGGCGCGGGCACATTGATATGGGGTGAGGTATTCAAGCGCCCGGCAACGTAGTCGTGATTCGCAAGACCATCGCGGACACGACGGGCCAGTTCCGGGATCTGCGGGCGGATCACAGCGGCGCTCAGGTTGTTCAAGCGCAGGTTATACAATGGCAACTTGTTCTGCCAGCGGGCGAAGGCCTCTTCCAATTCGGGCGAGTTGTCGCCGTACGGTCCTTTATGTTTCTTCCAGTTATGTTCGTACGCGCCCGACATGATGACGGCACGGGCCACCAGATCAGCATCGTTTGAGATCAGAATACCGCCTTCGCCCGCATTGATCATCTTGTAGGACTGAAACGAGAAACAGCCGACCTTGCCGATGGTGCCGATATTTCTGCCATGCCAGGTCGTGCCCAGCGAATGCGCAGCGTCTTCGATTACCGGGATGTCACGCGCGTCGCACAGCGCCATGATCGCGTCCATATCAGATGTGTGGCCGCGCATGTGACTGATGATCACCGCCTGAACGCTGTCGAGCTTGGCCTCGAAATCGGCCATGTCGATGCGATAATTCTCACCCACTTCGCACAGAACCGGGATGCAGTCCGCGTGAATGACCGACGAGGGAACCGCGGCAAATGTGAAGCCGGGGATCAGGACGCGCGCATCGCGCGGCAGACTCAGTGCCTTGAGCGACAGAAACAGCGCAGCAGAACAGGATGAAACAGCGAGAGCGTATTTTGTGCCCAGAAGTTCGGCAAACTCGGCCTCCAGCAAAGACACCGGGGCATCTTGCGGGGCGGTATAGCGAAACAAGTCGCCCGACTGCATCAGGGCGTCGATGGCTTCTTTTGCTGCTTCTGGGATGGGTTCGGCGTCATGAACGTTTGGTGGAAGCGTCATATTTGGAATTCCCGAATTCTATCTTTGGTAAAGATAAAGCTATTCAGGCGGCAATCCAAGCCCTCAATCGCCGCGCCAGCGGAAATTCACCAATATGTCACAAGTAACGTGGATCAGATCCCAAGCCGGTCCCGCATGGCGAACCATGTCATTGCCAGCACAAGCAGCGGGTTGCGCAGGGCAGACCCGCCGGGGAAGGGCAGGGTTGGCACGCGGGCCATTGTATCGAACCCTTCAGATTGGCCCTGAATGGCCAGTGCCATCAATTGCCCTGCATGGGTCGCGGTGCCTACACCATGACCGGAATAGCCGGAAGCAGACAGAATATTGGGTGCGATACGCACCAGATAAGGCATCCGCCGCATGGTAATGGCCAGCGTCCCACCCCATGCGTAGTCGATTTTGACATCGCGCAGATGTGGGAAGATTTCGGTCATCGGCTTGCGGACCTTCGCCGCGACATCCGCAGGAAAACGATAGCCATAACTTTCGCCGCCACCGAACAGAAGCCGGCCATCGGCGCTGAGGCGGAAATAGTTCACCACGAACTTGGTATCCGCGACCGCGACATCCTGAGTCAGGACCCGCGCGGCCTCGCTGCCAAGGGGTTCAGTCGCTGCGATGAAGTTGTTGATGGGCATGACACGGGCCGCGACGGTCCGGTTGAGATTGCCAAGGTAGCCATTGCAGGCCAGCACAACATGGTCGGCCCTAACGTTCCCCCTGGCGGTCCGGATCAGTGCAGGCCGGGTTTCGTCAATATCGATGACTTCGGTGCCCTCAAAAATGCGAACACCCGCTTTGGCCGCCGCCTGTGCCAACCCCAGCGCAAAATTCAATGGGTGCAAATGAGCAGCCCCCATGTCCAGATACCCGCCCTTGTAAGCGGGCGAGGGGCACAGTTTGTGGCCTTCGTCTTCATCCAGCAGCTTGATCTGGTCATACTGATAACGGTCGGACAGATGGCCTGCATGGGTGTGCAGCTCTTTTCGTTCCGAAGCTGACAGACCCAGAACCGCGACGCCGGGTTGCAAGTCGCACGCGATCTGATGCTTGGAGATCAGTGATTTGACCAGATCCTTGGCGTCTTCGGCCAGGTCCCACAGCTTTGCAGCATCCGCGTCGCCAACAAGACGCTCGAGGTCTTCCTGATCCATCCGCTGCGCGCTGCCCAGCTGGCCACCATTGCGCCCCGAGGCACCAAATCCGACACGGTGGGCTTCAAGCAGAACGACATCGAACCCCGCCTCGGCCAGATGCAATGCTGCGGACAGGCCTGTGTAGCCACCGCCCACAACGCAGACATCCGCCGTAATATCTTCGGCCAAAACAGGAAAGCGTTCCGTTGGGTTCGCCGTCGCGGCATACCAGCTGGCAGGGTATTCGCCCTTGCGGTCATTGGAATAGAGCAGGTTCACGAAAAGTCTCAGACGTTGATCAGCAGATGTTCCCGTTCCCACGGAGAGATGACCTGCAGAAATTCTTCATATTCGGCCCGCTTCACGATGCCATAGACACGGGCAAACTCGGGGCCAAGGATTTCGTGCAGGGCTGTGGCTTCGTCAAACATATCCAGCGCATCGCCCATGACCTGGGGGATATCCCCTTCGCCTTCATAGGCGTCACCATAGAATTGACGACGCGGGCGTTCTTGTTCAACCAGACCCAGATAGCCGCACGCCAGCGACAGGGCGATGCCCAGATACGGGTTGCAATCCATACCGGCGATGCGGTTTTCGACACGGCGCGATTCAGGTCCGGACAGAGGAACGCGAATGCCTGTAGTGCGGTTGTCGCGGGCCCATTCCAGATTGATCGGTGCGGCGTGGTCTTTCACGTAGCGACGATACGAGTTTACATAAGGTGCCATCACGGCCAGACCGGAGGGCAGATGGTTCTGCAACCCGGCAATGAAGTGATAGAACGCGTCCGTTTCGCCGCCCTGCGGGCCCGAAAAGATATTCTGGCCGGTCTCCATGTCGATAATCGAATGATGGATATGCATGGCCGAGCCCGGCTCTTCCTCGATCGGTTTGGCCATGAAGGTTGCAAAACAATTGTGCCGTAACGCCGCCTCGCGGATCAGGCGCTTGAAGTAGAAAACCTCATCAGCAAGTTTGACTGGGTTGCCGTGGCGCAGGTTGATCTCCAACTGGCCCGCACCGCCTTCCTGGGTGATGCCATCGATTTCGAACCCCTGATGTTCGGCAAAGTCATAGATATCGTCGATGACCGGGCCGAACTCGTCCACCGCGGTCATCGAATACGCCTGCCGCGCCGCAGCCGGGCGGCCAGAACGCCCCATCATCGGCTTGATTTCCTGTGCGGGATCGACGTTGGGGGCGACCAGAAAGAACTCCATTTCTGGCGCAACAACCGGTTTCCAGCCTCGGTTGTGATACAGCTGGACCACGCGTTTCAACACGTTACGGGGGCTATAAGGGATCGGATCACCATCCCGGTCATAGGCGTCGTGGATCACTTGCAGCGTCCAGTCCCCTGTCCAGGGTGCGGCTGAAGCCGTCGAATAGTCGGGCTTCAGGATCATGTCCTTTTCGATGAACCCGTCGTCACCTGCGGCTTCACCCCAGTCCCCCGTGATGGTCTGGAAGAATATGCTGTCAGGCAGGTGAAAATAGGATTGCTTGGCGAATTTCGTGGCAGGCACGGCCTTGCCACGTGCAATTCCGGGAAGGTCCGAGATGATACATTCAACCTCGTCCAGCCGCTGTCCGTGGAAATAGGCTTTGGCGGCTTCCGGCAGTTTATCAGTCCAATCAGCCATCAGGCTCTCTCTTTCTTTAAAAACTCGGCCATATGGCGCGCGATTGTGGCGTTGTCATCCGGGGCGGTTTCGCGATTTGCGGCCTCGCGCATCAGGTCTTCGGGGACGACGCCTTTTCCCCGTGTGCGCATCAGGCCCGCGACAAAACCATTGGTGAATTCAGGGTGGGCCTGAACCGTCCAGATCGTGTCTCCATAAGCCAGCATCGCGTTTTCGCAAAATGCGTTCTGACCAAGAACGCGCGCGCCTTCGGGCAACTCGACAACCTGATCCTGATGCCAGGCATTCAGCCAGACTGTGTTGCCGTCAAACTCGTATTCAGTGCGTCCGACGGCCCATCCGCCCTTGAACTTCTCGACCTTGCCGCCCAGTGCCTGCGCGATGATCTGATGCCCAAAGCATACGCCGATCAGTGGCTTTCCGCTTTGCTGTATCTCTCTGACCAAGTCTTCCAGCGGGGCGATCCACGGCAGGTCTTCGTACGCGCCGTGGCGCGAACCGGTTATGACCCAGCCATCTGCGTCATCCGCGCCGCTTGGGAATATGCCGTCGACCACGGCGAAGGTCTGGAACTCAAATCCGTTGCCACCGAGAAGTGCAGGAAACAGCTCATCATAGTCGCCGAATTCGCCATGCAACGCATCTGGTGTGTGGCCGGTTTGTAATATGCCGATTTTCATGTGTCACCAAATTTGATCAAATTAACTCTAGCTGAGTCCGAATGAGGCGGCAAGGGGGGTCAAACCGCTTCGAGATAGCTCAGCCAGTGATCTTCAGGAGCGATACGCTCAAATCGTTCAATTTCCTGTCGCTTGGTCATGATCAGGTACTGGATCAGATCCGCCGGGAAAAGCCGGGCGACCAGGGGGTCGGTCTCAAATCTGTCAATTGCGGCCGCCCAGTCTGGCATCAGTTGAGGCAGGTCTTCGATATCGTAGGCATTGCCTGTGATCGGGGCAGGGGGCCGCAGACCGTCTTCGATCCCGGCAAGGGCTGCACCCAAAACCGCGGTCAGCATCAGGTAGGGGTTGATGTCGCCACCTGCGACGCGGTGTTCGATGCGCCGCGCTGCTGTTGCCCCGCCCGGGATTCGAATTGCGGCGGTTCTGTTCTCATAGGCCCAGCAGGCCCCGGTCGGGGCATGCGCACCCGGTACAAGCCGGGTGTAAGAATTGCCGTGGGGCGCAAAAATCAACGTGCTGCCTGGCATGGCCGCCACACAACCCGCGACGGCGGAATGCAGAATGCCGGTCCCTTCAGGCCCGCCATTGTCAAACACATTGCGCCCCCGATGGTCCAGCACCGAGAAATGCACATGCATCCCATTGCCTGCATCATCGGCATAGGGTTTTGACATAAATGTTGCGGCAAACCCGTGTTTGCGCGCCAGGCCGCGTGTCAACGCCTTGAAAAGCCACGTATCGTCGGCACAGCGCATGGCATCCTGATGATTCAGGTTGATCTCGAATTGGCCAACGCCACTTTCCGAGATGGCGGTTTGCGCGGGGATATCCATGGCGGCGCAGCCATCGTAGAGATCTGTGAAGAAATCCTCAAACGCATCCATTTCAGCGACCGACAGAACGGATTCATGCAGCAGGCGGCGCCCGGTGATCGGGTTCAACGGAGGTTGCGGTTGCGCACCCGAAGCATCGATTAGTGTGAATTCCAACTCAGTCGCCGCAACGACCGACCAGCCGCGTTTGGCATAACGGTCAAGAATGGCAGACAGAGCGTGGCGCGGATCACCCGCAAACGGGGTACCTGCATCGTCATACAAGCTCATCGGAACCAGCGCCGTTTCTTTCGGAAGCCAGGGCACAGGCACCGGGCCCCGGTCGGTTGGGCGCAGCACGCCATCCGCATCGCCGGTTTCAAACACCAGCGGGCTGCCGTGAATGTCCGCGCCCCAGAGATCGACATTGAGTGCCGAGAACGGCATGCGCACGGCGCCTTTCTCCAGCTTGCCCGCATACTCAGGGGGCACGCGTTTGCCCCGCATCTGACCGTTCAGGTCACATGCAGTCACGCGAAAACTGTGCAAGGCGCTCAGGTCCATTGGGGGCTCCGTCAATTCTGTTTCCCCGTGATGTACTTCAATGGATCAGATTTGTCACCAAATTTGATCAAATTTTGATATTTGGGACAGATGTGACTGCTCGGCATAGTTTTTGGGCGAGTACGAAATTGGTCTTGCTGTCAAAGCTCGCGCCTTGCGTTTCCTTCAGTGAAAACATCACGGAAACATCTGTTAAGCCATTGATCATATTCTCCAATGGCGTTGTCTGCGGCAAGTCAGAGAGCGGCTGGATTTTCCCAGTGTTGAAAGCGCGGCGATCGGATTTGATACGACGTCCGAACCCGCAAATCAGCTTCGTTTGCCAAGTCCTCAAGAATTGGCTTATTTTGGCGATTTTTCTATGATAGCTGCGGGTTTCGTATTCTTGAGGATGGTTGAGTTGACTGCACGTGGAAGAGATAACATTCAACACCATGCTACTCTGAGCATTGCCCCCATGATGGACTGGACCGACCGCCACTGTCGGTATTTTCATCGGCTGCTTAGCACGGAAACCTTGCTGTATACCGAGATGGTAACGGCACCGGCGCTTGTCCGAGGAGGGGCGCTGCATCTGTTGGATCATTCACCGCAGGAACATCCCGTGGCTTTGCAGCTGGGTGGGTCCGATCCGGAGGAGCTGGCGCAAGCGGCGCGTTTGGGTGCTGATGCAGGATATGATGAGATCAATCTGAACTGTGGATGCCCGTCGGACAGGGTGCAGTCTGGTACTTTTGGGGCGGTTCTGATGAAAGATCCGGCACGGGTTGCAGAATGCGTCGCAGCAATGCGCGAAGCGGCGAATGTAGATGTCACGGTCAAATGCCGCATCGGTGTGGATGACCAAGAGCCCGAAGAAGTTCTGCCTGCGTTTCTTGAGCAGATCAGTGCGGCGGGCTGTCAAAGAGTAACGATCCATGCGCGCAAGGCGTGGTTGCAGGGGCTGAGCCCTAAGGAAAACCGCGATGTTCCACCGCTTGATTATGACCTTGTGCATCGGATGAAAGCCGCGTTTGCGGATCTGCATATATCGATCAATGGTGGTATCGCCAGCTTGGATGAAGCAGCAGCACATCTGGACGCGGGTCTTGACGGTGTCATGATTGGTCGGGCGGCCTATCATCAGCCCGGTGATATCCTGGCAGATGCCGACCGGCGCATCTTTGGCGTTGGAACCGTTCGCGATCCGCTGACGGTTGTTCAAGAAATGGTGCCCTATATTGAAAGGCACCTTGCCAATGGCGGGCGTTTGCACCAGATCACGCGGCATATGCTGGGTCTCTTCGCGGGGCGCCCCGGTGCGCGGGCATGGCGGCGCGCCTTGTCCGAAGGGGCCGTGCATGAAGGGGCCGGGCCAGAAGTCATGCTACAGGCCCTGGACCATATTGCGCCGATGGTCGAGGTTTAAACGGCAAGGGGGGGACGATGCCCGAGACAGTGTTGCTGGCCCAGATGATGGGCCTTTTGCTTGTGATCGGCGCGCTGGCCGGTGTGCTTGCCGGGCTGTTGGGAGTGGGCGGCGGTATCGTTTTGGTCCCCGCGTTCTTCTATGCGTTTCAGACGCTTGGCTATGGCGGCCCGCAACTGATGCAGCTTTGTCTGGCGACGTCGCTGGCCACGATCATTGTAACGTCGATGCGGTCTGTTCTAGCCCACAACAAGAAGGGTGCCGTGGATTGGGATATCCTGCGCGGTTGGGGTCCGGGTATTGTCGTCGGCGCAATTGTCGGAGTGCTGGTCGCATCGGCGCTGCGGACCGAGGCCTTGCAGGCACTGTTCGGAATTCTGGGCATGGTGATCGGTGCCTATCTTGGGTTGGGTCGCGCAGAATGGCGGTTGGGCGACGCAATGCCCGGCGGAATCAAGCGGGCCGTCCTGTCCCCTCTGGTCGGGTTTCTTTCCGTTCTGATGGGCATCGGTGGAGGCAGTTTCGGTGTGCCGCTGATGAGCCTCTATAACACCCCTATCCACCGCGCGGTCGCGACCGCGGCCGGGTTTGGCGTGATCATCGCCGTACCCTCGGTCATTGGGTTCTTGTTTGTAGATATCGCGCCCGAGCATCGCCCCCCGTTGACCATTGGCGCGGTTAATCTTGTGGCCTTCGGGATCGTTGTCGCAATGACAATGATCACCGCGCCCTGGGGGGTAAAGCTGGCCCATGCGATGGACCCAAAACCGTTGAAACGTGTCTTCGCCGTGTTCCTGACGCTGGTCGCGCTGAACATGCTGCGCAAGGCCGTGGGCTTATGAGCGATTTTTCTGCCCGGGGCTGGGTGAAATTCCCGTATGATCCGGTTTTGGCCGAATGGGTGAACCACGCTTTGCCTGCCGCACGGGCGTCGACAACGTACCCGGCCCACGCGGAATGGTTGGATTGCGAAGGTACGTGGTTCATCGGTGTCGACGCACTATCCAATGACACGAAGGGCAGGGTCGGGCAGTCCGGGCCTCTGACCGGAAAGGCCATGGCGTTCATCGACAAACACTTTGGAGATTTACCGCTGCACAAGGGGCAGGTTTCGGTTGTTTATCCGGGTTATCCGCGCCCGCGCCGGGGCGAGAATGAAGCGGCCACCCGGTACCGTCGAAACAGGGATGCGGCCCATGTGGACGGTTTGCGCCCGACAGGGCAGGATCGCCGCCGCCGGGTTGATGAACCTCATGCCTGGATTCTGGGCATTCCACTGACTGAGGCCAGCTCAGACGCGTCTCCGATGGTGGTGTGGGACGGCAGTCATGACATTCTGCGGACCGCGTTCAGGCAGGCGCTTGAAGGGATGCCACCTGAGGTCCTGCACGAAGTAGACATAACCGACATCTACCAATCCGCCCGTCGCGAGGTGTTTGCGACCTGCCCAAGGATCGAGTTGCCTGCAAAGCCGGGAGAGGCCTATTTGCTTCACCGCCATTGCCTGCACGGCGTTGCTCCTTGGGCCGAAGGGGCGACGGCGGGGCAGGATGGTCGAATGATCGCCTATTTCCGCCCCGAATGCGCCGGTGGAGTAGCCGAATGGATCGAATCCGCCTAACGTCCTGTCATTATTTGGCTTTGGAGGTTTTGACCGATGATGACGGTTCATACGAATTCTGACGGTGCACTCATAGAAGTCGAGTTGTCGGGGCAAGTGACCAGCGCCGATTACACCAATACTCTGGTTCCCGCCATCGAGTCTGCGCTAACGGAACACGACACGGTTCGGCTACTGGCGATAATACAACCTGAATTCCAGGGGTATGATCTGGGCGCAGCCTGGTCCGACACCAAGCTGGGGTTAAGCCATTGGCGCGGTTTCGACCGGATCGCAGTTGTTGCTGATCAGGGTTGGGTGCAGACAAGCGTTCGTCTGGCGGCCCCCATCCTGCCCTGTCCGGTTCAGGTGTTTGATCTGGCCGAGCTTGAGGCGGCCCGACGCTGGATGCGCGAGTCCCTTGGGTCGATCCACGTGACTGACCTGAGCGGTCCATGTGTTCAGATCAGCCTATTGGGCAAGCTGGACCCTGAATGGTACAAACAGGCAGAACGTGATCTGGATGCAGTGTTACAGGACCGGCTAGGGTTTCGCCTGCTGATAGACCTCAGGGAGTTTGACGGCTGGCAAGGGCTGTCAGCGCTTGCGGCGCATTTTCGGTTGGCCAGCCGACATATCGGACAACTGGACCGAGCTGCCATCGTTGGGGACAAAAGCTGGCAGCGCATGGCGCAGAAGGTCGCCAGCCATGTGTTAGGGACCCGGACACAGTTTTTCCCGTCCGAAGAGTACGAGAACGCCAGGGCTTGGCTTGCCGCCGGATAAAACCTTCGACTGTGGAACGCCTGAGCAGGCAACACCCAATCGGTCAAGGTCGTGATGCAGCCTCAAATCCGGTCGTTTGATGTCAGGCATGATTCGACTGCTGACGGCGGGTTTCCCGCAGCTTCGGCCCCAGCTTTCCCAGTCCCGGCAAAGTCGGGTCGAATAGTGACGTTAGGAAATTATGTGCTTTTGAGAGTTTTTCTTGATTGAGGCGTCAAAAACGATCAAAGGCCGCGTGTTTTCCCCTACTTGTGACGGGAAATACCTTTAGCCACACCCTGTCGCTGCGGGTTACCACTCACGTTGAACCTCAATGTTCAAGAGCTAGACCCCCTCGGAGCTCGAACTCGACCCGCAGTGGCACGGTTACTGGAAACGGGACGTCCGCAATGCCACTTAAGACTTTGATCGGAAGACTCACTAATACAAGAAAGACCAAACGTGCAGCTGACGTGCTGCAATCGGAATGCGCGCGCAATGATGATCGGCGGCCCAAAACCAGCCAATCCGAGATTGCGCTTCTGTTTCAGAAAGAACTGCGTGGCACCGCGCCGAACACACCTATCCCGAGACGGGTCACACAGCCGCCAGAAATGTCATCAAAACGTATTCACTGATCGATCAGGAGCCATTCATACGAGCGGCACGCCCGCCGCGCCGCTTGCTGAGTCGCGGTTTACGAGACGGCAGGTCGTTCATGATTTCAGCGCGTTCGCTGCTGTCCATCCTGGACCAGCGAGAAATCTCGTCAATCGTGCGGTAACATCCGGTGCAGATACGCTCGGCCGGATGGACAACACAAATCTGGACACAAGGGCTTTCGACCTCATTGCGCTTCCAAACCATATTCGTCATCGATCGGTCTCCGACCTGTTACAAAAAGCGCAGTCTGTCCAGTGCTCCCTGCAAGATATAACCTGCTGCAACGTGATCAATAACCTGTCCGCGACGTTTTCGTGACGTATCCGCCTCAAGCAGTGCTTTTTCTGCCGCAACCGTACTCAGCCGTTCATCCCAGAATCCGATTGGTAAATCCGTCAGACGGGACAGGTTTCGCGCAAATGCCCGCGTAGACTGGCAGCGCGGACCCTCTGTGCCGTCCATGTTTTTGGGAAGACCCAACAGAATGCCGCCAATATCGCGATCCGTAGCAATTTCGATCAACCGGGCGGAATCGAGTGTGAATTTCTTGCGCCTTACGGTCTCCAACGGGCTGGCCACGCCCCGCATTCGGTCGGAAACCGCGACGCCGATGGTCTTTTCACCCAGATCCAGCCCTATCAGCGCTTGCATCGGGGGAAGCGCATTGGCGAAGTCTTCGAAAACGTCGTGGATCATTGCGCAATCCCGGCCTGGAGGGCTGCGGCATCAATGATCTGCAACGCCTCGGTGTTTCCGGCAAACACCTCCAGCGCCTCATTGTGGATATCCATGGCCCGTTGGCCCTGGCCCAGAACACCCAGAGCGGAGATCAGACGAGCCCATTCTTCGGGCGCGCCGCCTTCCGTCGCCAGGCGGTCGGACAACTGATTCACCATTCCCTGAATCATCTGTTGCCGTTCCTCGGGGCTCATTTCCGCTGCTGCAGCCATGTCTTCGCGACTTGGACCAGACGGCGCGCTCAGGTCCGGTGGATTGAAAACCCCTGCCCGAAAGGCCAACTCATCAATCTGATCCCGGATCGCCCCCGCCCACGGCGCGCCTGCCGGGGCTTCCCTCAGCGTTTCGACCCAAATGCGGTAGGCAAGGTCCGGTCGACCTGTCTGAACCAGCATTTGCCCCCAATAATATCGTGCCGGGCCGTGATGGGGATCGCGATTCAAAGCTTCGGCAAGGGCCTTTTCAGCTTCGGGCGACACATATCCGCCCGCAGCCAGGATCATCATCTCGGCAAAATCCGCGTAGTGCTCGGCTGTGGCTGCGTCGCCTGACAGTTCGATCACCCTTTGTTGCGCGGTATATCCATCCTTGAAGTTCCCCGAATTGGTCTCATGCTGCGCCAAAAGCATCTGCCCTTGCAAATCATCCGGGCGGGCCGCAACGGTCTCTCGCAACTGCTTGAGAAGAGACGCGTAATTTTCGTCAAGCTGCGCCGTTTGAGGTGGGGTCGCCAGCTCTTCTGCGGCGCTCTGGGACGGACGATTGGCGCGCACCTCCTCGGCCAGTTCCAGCCGCGTGGTCAGGGGCATGTCGGGCAACCCGACGGCACCAATACGATGATACATCGCCATCGCGCCCCCAATGATGATCAGCATGACAACCGGGATCGTCACAATCGAGACGGTCCGCGATGGCCCAGCACCCGAGCCACCCTTTTTCATCTGTTCATCAGCGGCAAGAATTCGTCGAGAGATTTCGGTGCGGACCCGTTCCGCATCGGCCTCACCAATCACCCCGCGCGCCAGATCCCGGTCTACACCGGAGAGCTGTTCGCGATACACACGCAGATCGTAAGCCGCCGCAGGTTCATCCCCACGGCGTTTGCGCAGCAGTGTGAAACTCAAAAACACCGCGATCAACAGCGCGACAAGAAAAATCAGAACCCAGAACGTCATGGTCCCTCCGAAGATGCTGTCCTGACTTAGACCTGTGCGACGTCCAACAAAAGGGACAAATGGCCGCGAATGAACGACATGTCGCAATAGTGCGATATTGCGGCGTTGCGCGGCGCGGTTAAACTGTCGCCGCGCGGCATATCTGCGCGCAATCACCGAACCGGATGGATTCGCTTATGAAACACTACTCAGCCTTTGCTGTCGCGCGGGAGGCCCTGCGCTATCACACCGGATGGGAACGCGCTTGGCGTTCGCCCGAGCCCAAGAAACGTTATGACGTCATCATCATCGGTGCTGGCGGGCATGGTCTTGCGACCGCGTATTACCTTGGCAAGAACTACGGCATTCAGAATGTCGCGGTGATCGAAAAAGGCTGGCTGGGTGGTGGCAACACAGGTCGAAACACAACGATCATCCGATCGAATTACCTGCAGGACCCTTCGGCGGCGATCTATGAAAAGGCGCGTGGCCTATACGAGGATCTGAGCCAGGATCTGAACTACAACATCATGTTCAGCCCGCGTGGCGTGATGATGCTGGCGCAGACCCAGCACGAGATTCGCGGTTACCAGCGAACCGCACACGCTAACGCCCTGCAGGGTGTAAAGACCGAATGGATCACCCCCGAACGTGTCAAGGAACTGGTGCCAATCATCAACCTGGACGGCCCCCGCTATCCGGTTCTAGGGGCGCTGTGGCAGGAACGCGGCGGTACTGCCCGTCACGATGCCGTCGCGTGGGGCTATGCGCGCGCCTGTTCAGCCATGGGTATGGACATCATCCAGCAATGCGAAGTCACGGGTGTCCGATCTCAGGATGGCCGTGTCGTCGGCGTAGACACCACCAAGGGTGCCATCGATTGTGACAAGCTGGGTATCGTCGTTGCGGGCCACTCCGGTCAACTGGCCGAGATGGCGGGCTTCCGCCTCCCGCTGGAAGCCATTGCATTGCAGGCGCTGGTATCCGAGCCGATCAAACCCTGCATGGATGTGGTTGTCATGGCCAATACCGTGCACGGCTACATGTCGCAGTCCGACAAGGGCGAGATGGTGATCGGGGGGGGGACCGACGGGTTCAACAACTTCACCCAGCGCGGCAGTTTCCATCATATCGAGGAAACCGTCCGCGCCCTCGTCGAAACCTTCCCGATGATTTCACGCCTCAAGATGCTGCGCCAATGGGGCGGTATCGTCGACATGACCGGTGACCGCTCACCTATCCTGTCGAAAACTCCGCTGGGCGGGTGCTTTATCAACTGCGGCTGGGGCACCGGCGGTTTCAAGGCGATTCCCGGGTCCGGCTGGGGCATGGCACAGCTGATGGCCACAGGTCATTCGCCGTTGACCGAGGCCTTCTCGCTGGACCGCTTCAAGGAAGGCCGCTTCATCGACGAAAGCGTGGCCGCCGGGGTGGCACACTGAAGGTGGTTCCGAGGTTGCCAAATAACAGAATTCCGGTTGGCCGCTGCGCCAACCAACCGCCAAAAGGATGACAACATGCTGATCCTGAATTGCCCTTACTGCGGCGTTGATGCCGAAGAAACCGAACTGGCCGCCGGTGGCGAGGCGCATCTGAAGCGTTTTGGTCCCGGCTCGTCGGATGACGAGTTCCACGACTACCTGTTCATGCGCGAAAACCCCAAGGGCGTGCACTTTGAACGCTGGCGCCATGCCAATGGCTGCGGCAAGTGGTTTCATGCGGCACGCTGCACAAGCACGCTGGAAGTGTTCGGCACTTACACGGCTCAGACCTCTGAGCCGCCGCAGGACATCAAAGAGGCCATCGCCGCAAAGCGCCCTGGATGGACCTGGAGAGAGTTCTCCTGATGCTTCATCTTTTCAAAAATACTCCCGCCGGAGGCTCCGACGCCTCCACCCGCGAAAGGTCCGCACAATGAGCACCCGTCTCGCAAAACAAGGCCGGCTGATTGATCGGTCGAAAAAGGTCACGTTTACCTTCAATGGAACTTCGATGCAGGGCTATGAGGGCGACACGCTTGCCTCGGCACTGCTGGCCAACGATCAGATGATGATGGGCCGGTCGTTCAAGTACCACCGCCCCCGCGGTGTCGTTGCAAGCGGCGCCGAAGAGCCGAACGCCCTGGTCGGGCTGGGGCAGGGCAACCGGTTTGAACCGAACCAGCGCGCCACCACGACCGAGTTGTTCAACGGTCTGACTGCGATTTCGCAAAACCATTGGCCTAACTTGGACTTTGATATTGGGGCAGTGAATACAGCCTTTGCCCGGTTCCTGCCGGCTGGCTTCTACTACAAGATGTTCATCCACCCCAAACCGTTCTGGAAGCATGTCTACGAGCCGTTCATCCGTCAGTCTGCCGGTCTGGGCAAAGCGCCCGACAAGGACAGCCGCGATGCCGATACCTATGAGCACTTCTATTCCTTCACCGATGTTCTGGTCATCGGTGGCGGCGTGGCTGGCCTACAGGCGGCAAAGGCGGCAGCAGCTTCGGGTGCCAAGGTTCTGCTGATTGAGCAGAGCGCACATTGGGGCGGTCGCGCTCCGGTTGACGGCGGCACGGTCAATGATGAGCCTGTGGATAAGTTCGTGGAGCAATTGGTTTCCGAACTCGAAACAATGGACAACATCACCATGCGCTCCCGCTGCATGGGTGCGGGCGTATATGACCATGGTTACGTGCTGGGCTATGAACGCCTGACAGACCACACGCCGGGCGTGCAAGGCCCGCGCCACCGCCTCTGGCGTATCCGTGCCAAGCAAATTGTGACTGCAACCGGCGCAATTGAACGCCCGTTGTCCTTTGCTGGTAACGATGTTCCGGGTGTGATGCTGGCTTCTGCTATGCGCGATTATGCCGTGAACTGGGGTGTCACCCCGGGCGAGCGTGTCATCGTCGCCACCAACAATGACGACGCCTATCGCACCGCGATTACGCTGAAGCAAGCGGGTGTGGATGTTTTGCGTATTGTTGACGCACGGGCAACGGCTGGACCTTTGGCAGAGGAAGCCCGCCAGTTGGGGATCCGCGTTGATCCGGGCAAGGCCATTGCCAAGGTCAAGGGCGGCAAGCGCGTCAAAAAAGTCGCCATCTGCAACCAGGAAGGTGTTGGCGGCGCACGTGAAGAGGTTGAAGCAGATGCAGTGGCCATGTCGGGCGGCTGGTCGCCGGTCGTTCATATGTGGTCTCATTGCGGTGGCAAGCTGACCTGGGATGACGCGAATGCCTTTTTCCGCCCCGATCCCTCGCGCCCGCCGCTGGGCGCAAACGGTGAGGGCTTTGTTCTGGCCGCCGGGGCATCGAATGGTGCGTTGGCGCTGGGCGACGTTCTGACCGACGCCCACACGGCGGGAAAAGCCGCAGCCAAGGCCGCAGGTTTCAAGCCGAAAAACATCAAGGCTCCTGTTGGCGAAACCACTGCAGAAGCTCCTATGGAGGCTGTCTGGCTGATGCCAGCAAACGCAGAAATCCAGCTGCGCATGAAATCCTGGCTCGACTTCCAGAATGACGTCAAAGTCTCGGACGTCCAACTGGCTGCGCGCGAGGGCTATGAGAGCGTTGAGCACACCAAGCGTTACACCACACTTGGTATGGCGACGGATCAGGGTAAGTTGAGCAACATCAATGGCTTGGCAATTCTTGCTGATGCGTTGGAGTCCGAAATCCCGAAGGTCGGCACCACGACCTTCCGCCCGCCTTATACACCCATCTCGATGGGCGCAATCGGCGGTGAAGCGCGGGGTGAAGTGTTCCAGCCGATCCGACAGACACCAATGCACAACTGGCACGACAAGAACGGCGCCGATTGGGAGCCGGTCGGCCACTGGCGCCGGACCTACGCCTATGTCCGTCCCGGTGAATCCGTGCATGACGCCGTGAACCGTGAGGTGAAGAACACCCGCGAAAACCTTGGCCTGCTGGACGCCTCGACGTTGGGCAAGCTGATCGTCAAAGGCCCTGACGCAGGCAAGTTTCTGGACATGTTGTACACCAACATGATGTCCACGCTGAAGGTCGGAAAATGCCGCTATGGCCTGATGTGCTCGGAAAACGGCTTTCTGATCGACGACGGCGTGGTCGCACGCATCGATGAGGACACATGGCTGTGCCACACCACCACCGGCGGTGCCGAGCGTATCCATGGTCACATGGAAGAATGGCTACAAACCGAATGGTGGGACTGGAAAGTCTATGTCGCCAACGTGACCGAGCAATATGCTCAGGTCGCTGTAGTCGGCCCGAACGCCCGCAAGGTTCTAGAAAAGTTGGGCGGCATGGACGTCAGCCGCGAGACGCTGCCCTTTATGGAATGGCGAGATGGCAAGATCGGCGTGTTCGACTGCCGCGCCTATCGCATCTCGTTCTCGGGCGAGTTGTCCTACGAGATCGCCGTTCCCGCCTCGCAGGGTCAGGCGTTCTGGGATGCCCTGATGGAAGCAGGCAAGGAATTCGGTGTGATGCCTTACGGCACCGAATGTCTGCACATTCTTCGGGCCGAGAAGGGCTTTATCATGATCGGCGACGAAACCGACGGCACCGTGATCCCGCAGGATCTGGGGCTCCACTGGGCACTGTCGAAAAAGAAAGAAGACTACCTTGGCAAACGCGCCCATTCGCGCAGCCATATGGCCGACCCAGAGCGTTGGAAACTGGTCGGGCTTGAGACTGTGGATGGTTCTGTTCTGCCTGATGGCGCATATGCAGTGGGCGAGGGTGTAAATGCCAATGGTCAGCGCAACATGATCGGGCGTGTCACTTCGACCTATTTCTCAGCGAACCTTGGCAAAGGGATCGCTATGGGCCTGATCAAGCACGGCCCGGACCGGATGGGTGAAATCGTCGAGTTCCCGGGCACCGACGGCAAAACGTACAAAGCCAAGATCGTGGACCCGATCTTCTTCGACAAGGACGGGGAGAAGCAGAATGTCTGAACCCATCAGCGCACTGAACCACGCCAGCTATGATGGCATCGCTAATGTCAGGGAATGTGGCCTGCAAGGCATGATCACCCTGCGCGGCGACTTGTCCGACAAAAGCCTCGCCAAGGCCGTCAAGGACGCGACTGGGCAGAATGTGCCCGGTCAGCGCGCGGCGCTGGTCAGCGGCGATACCGGCGTATGCTGGATGTCACCAGACGAGCTGCTGGTGCTGGTCCCTTATGCCGAGGTCGAGGCCAAACTGGCCGCAATGATCAAAGCTTTGGGAAAAACTCACGCACTGGCCGTCAACGTCTCGGATGCCCGCGCGGTCTTCACGATATCAGGCGCCAGCGCACGAGAAGTGTTGGGCAAAGTCGCTCCGGTTGATCTGTCGACCGAGGCCTTCCAACCCGGCCAAATCCGCCGCTCGCGCCTGGCGCAAGTGGCAGGTGCGTTCTGGATGGACGATGCCGAAACCTTCCGCGTGGTCTGCTTCCGTTCGGCTGCGGATTACGTTTTCAAACTGCTGAAGGTTGCGGCGCAACCGGGCAGTGAGGTTGGCGTTTACTGACCAAAACTATTGCGCGTTAGAATTGAACCGTTCGCGATATGCGGGCGGTTTTTTCACGCTTACAGCCTACCATACAAAATCTGTAAGTTAGTGCTTTCCGTTGGTTCAGTGTTGAATATGTGAGCGTCACACTCATAATCAGAGAAAGTTAACTAAAACTCGCGTATTGCATGTGGACAGCCTGAACTCTAAGTGTTTTTAAGCTAATCAAAAAAGTATACAGGAGTTTGACGTTTAATGAATTTTATCAAGGCAGTCGCATTTTGCGCCTCGATCGTTATTGCATTCCCCGCAGTTGCTATTTCCGAAACGTACAAAGAAAGCTTTGAATGTAATTTTGGCAAAGGTATTGCTAATCGCCCGACCCCTGAGCGCGTGGTCTTCTCAATAGATAGGCTTGGCCGTTCAGCGTTGTTGCAGGAAGTAGACATCCCCAAGATTGACACCACGTTCAGCACTGGTGAAGTGAAACGCGACTCCCCAAAAGTGCTTTTGATTGGATGGGGCGCACAGAATTATGTTTATACAGCCAGTGGGCGAACATACGCGACGAATGAATCGCGATACGATGCGATTGACCTGCTAAATTTAACATTTACGCTGAATCTGAATCGGAACACAATGAAAGCCATTGTTAAGTCTACCTCCACTTCCAGCTACCTGCCACGTGACGGCTTTGCGAAAGGCAAATGCAAAGTAATCGTGGTACCGGCCTCTTGAAACGTGGGATTGGTATGATGAAGCTTTCTGTTTTTGTTCTGATCGCGGGGATGTTTGCGGCGACTGCGCAGGCTGATGTCAAGAACTACGCATGTGATCTCCATAGCATTGAAGGAAGGGGATGGATTCCTCCCAAGGTTTATCTGAGTGTGGATAGCGAAAACAAACGCGCCCGAGCTTTCGATGGTGCAATACGCGCTTCGAATGAACTAGCAGGCATTTCCCCAGAAACCCCGGCTAACACGAAATTCAAAGTAACGCGAAATGGTGAATATCATTTGTCTTGGCACTTGACCCTACAGGCTAAAGTGTCGGGTAGCTACAGGGTTGCTTACACGGCAACATTCGATCCCAATACCAGCAACTTAAAGCTCCGCGCCAGTTTCCCGCAAGCGAACGCGTCAAACCGACCAAGCGGCAGCGGGGCGTGTAAGCCCGTCTCGTCGCCGAGTTTGTACTGAGAGGCAGATCGGTTGAATCTCTGTTCGAGGGTTTCAACCGGTTAGCAAAAAAGTTTTGAACCCGGAGAGTGCGGAGGCGTCGGTAAAGCACTGTGATCCGGTTCCGGTCGCTTCACTGGTTCGGCAGGTTGGGTAAAATGTAAGAAGCTCTGCCAATTCCTCCATACGATCCAACCGCGTCTTCGAATCCAACAGTCCCGCATGTGTTGAAAGATAAAGGGCTGGGCGCTGTTCCTTCAGCCATGGCACCAGCGTCGGCAGCACGGAAAATTCGGCACCTTCGATATCCATCTTCACCAAAGACACGGCGGACAGATCGTTCACTGCGGCGAACTGATCCCAGGCAATCGTCAGGGTATCGGTTCCGTGCGCGCCGTCGTGCAGAAGGGAGCTGGTAGAATCTCCGGGCTCTCCACGAACCGAGGCCATGCGGGCGACACCGAACTTATCCGACAGTGCGACACCCAAAGCGGAAACGTTATGAATGTCATTCAGGTCGAGGTTCCAAGCCAGGTGACGGAACGCTGTGGGGTCGGGCTCAAAGCACCAGACATGGCGTGCCTTACGCGCACCATAAAGAACTGTGGGCCCGATCCATGCGCCGATATCCAAGTAATCGTTTTCAGGCGAGAGATACTGGTCCATCACGGCAAAGGTTTCAGGCTCCCACTGGCCAGTGGAGGCTTTACGCCAGAACTTTGAATGATAAGGGTCCAGACGAAACGGCTCGCCGTTCAGGTTGCCCGCATAGTAACCGCGGGCGCGGTAGAACATCTTGCGCGCCTGTGTCAGCATCGCCTGCCTCCGGGTTTTCTTGTCTCGGCCCTTGACCTGCGGCGGCTGCCAAAGCATTTAACCTTGGGAACCGCAACTCAAATTTAAACAGGGGGCCGACATGGCTTTTGAACTTCCTGATCTTCCTTATGCACATGACGCGCTGGCAGCCAAGGGTATGTCCGCGGAAACACTGGAATATCACCACGATCTGCACCACAAAGCCTATGTCGACAATGGCAACAAGCTGATCGCCGGCACCGAATGGGACGGCAAGTCGCTGGAAGAGATCATCGTTGGCACATACGACGCAAATGCCGTCGCGCAGAACGGTATCTTTAACAACATCAGCCAGCTGTGGAACCACAACCAGTTCTGGGAAATGATGGGCCCCGGCGACAACGCCATGCCCGGTGAGCTTGAGAAAGCTCTGACCGAAAGCTTTGGTTCGGTTGACGAATTCAAATCGCAGTTCAGTGCGGCGGGTGCCGGTCAGTTCGGCTCGGGCTGGGCGTGGCTGGTCAAGAATACTGACGGTTCGCTGGCCGTGACAAAGACCGAAAACGGCGTGAATCCGCTGTGCTTTGGCCAAACCGCTCTGCTGGGTTGTGACGTTTGGGAACACTCATACTACATCGACTTCCGCAACAAGCGTCCGGCTTACCTGTCGAACTTCCTCGACAATCTGGTGAACTGGGAAAACGTCGCGTCGCGGATGTAATGAATTGAACCGACGCTGGTTTATCAAGGGCCTGCTGGCGGTGACGCTGGTAGGCCTAATCACATCAGTCTACGGGTTTTTCATCGAACCCGCCCTACGGCTGCGCGTGCGAAAATGGCGCGTCCGCCGAGAGGATTGGACAGCGCCACCGATCAGGATTGCCGTGCTGGCCGATTTGCATCTGGGCGAGCCTTTGGTCGGGCTGGACCGAATAAAACAGGTGGTACGGCGTACGAATGCGCTTGCGCCGGATATGATCCTGCTTCTGGGTGATTTCTTCGCAAGCCACAAAGGCGTTTCACGTCCTGTCGAAATGAACGATCTGGCACCGGTTCTTGCTAAGCTTGAGGCCAAGAACGGCGTCTTTGCGGTACTTGGCAATCACGACTGGTGGGATGACCGGCAGGCGCAGCGCCGTGGTGCTGGCCCCAACCGATATGTCGATGCGCTGGAACAGAGCGGAATTACGGTTTTGTCGAATGCCGCCATCAAGCTAGAAGCTCTTGGTATCTGGTTGGCGGGTCTTGAAGATCAGCTTGCGATCTGGCGTAACGGTAAACCGCAGGGGCTGGATGATCTGTCGGGGACACTGGCACAAATCACCGACGACGCCCCGGTTGTGATGATGGCGCATGAACCCGACATCTTCCCTCAAGTGCCCGACAGGGTGGCCTTGACGCTGTCCGGTCATACGCATGGCGGTCAGATCCGCCTGTTTGGCTGGTCGCCGATCGTGCCCTCTAAATACGGCAACAGATATGCCTATGGGCATGTACGCGAAGGTGGGCGTGATCTGGTTGTGTCCGGCGGCATCGGATGTTCCATCCTTCCGGTTCGCTTTGGTGTGACCCCCGAGATCACGGTCATCGAACTGTCTGCCTAAAGGCTTGAGGCTTCGCCAAATCGACCAGCCCCATTTCTTACCCGCATATGTGCGGCAACGATGCACCGCAGCGTTCGGTCAAACACCTACGCGACCTGCCGGGTTTACCTCAGCTTGTCGCGCAGGGCTGTCATCGCTGTCTCCGCATCCTCAGCCCAGATAACAAAGTCGCCCAGTGACCGATCTGCAAATCCTTGGCCGATCACCTGGTGCAACAGGGTTTTCAACGCGTCCCAATAGCCGTTCACATTGACGATCACGATGGGTTTGTCGTGCAAGCCCAGCTGCCGCCAGGTCAGCGCTTCAAACAGCTCGTCCAGTGATCCTGGCCCACCGGGCAGGACCACGACGGCGTCAGAATTCATGATCATGACCTTTTTCCGCTCGTGCATGGTTTCGGTGATCACGAAATGGGTCAGGTCGGTCTTGCCGACCTCTCGTTTGACCAGGTGTACCGGAATGACGCCAAAGGTCTCGCCACCGGCCTGTTGCGCGGCACGGGCAACTTCTCCCATCAGCCCGACATCCCCAGCGCCATAAACAAGTCGCCAGCCTTCCTGTGCAAGCAGGTTTCCAAATTGTCGTGCGGTTTCAGAATAAGCCTTCTCGGCCCCATTGCGTGACCCGCAATACACACAGACGGATTTCTGAGACATGAAAGAGAGGCTCCGGGGTTGTGTCAGAGGTTTTGACCCGTGATAGCGGGATTGATAGATTGGCTCAACTGTCCGCTGGAAGGCTTTTGAAGACAAAGCTTTTGTACGGTGGGGTGAAAGGAAAACAATGGACGCCAAATCGGGAAACGGAAGCTCGGGCAATTTTGTCTGGGGTGTGATTGCGGGTCTGGTTGCCGTGCTGGGCGTTGGGGGTGTGTATCTGTCCGGCGCTTTCACCAAAGCGCCAGAGCCTGAGGCGGGCGCACCGCAGGAACCCGCATCTGTTGCGGCCACACAGCCGCAGGAACAAGTGGCCGAAGCGCCCGCAGGAACCACCACAACAGAACCAGCTGAGCAGGCCGCCGTAACACCGGATGCGGCACCAACCGCTGAACCCGCTGAAGATACGGCTGCAGCGACAGATGTGGTTCCAGACACAGAACCTGCAGCGGCCCCGACGGAAGAGAATGCACCGGCACCCGTGGCCCCCCCGGTTTTGGATCAGATTTTTGTTGAAGCAGACGGAACGGCGCTTTTGTCAGGTGACGCCGAGCCGGGCAGCCAGATTGAGGTTCTGCTGAACGGTGAAACCGTGCACACATTCACGGTGGACAGCGGCGGGCAATTCGCCGAGTTTGTCTCGATCCCCTTCAGCGATTCCGCGCAGGGACTAGTCCTGCACAGCAAAAGCAGCGGGCAAACAACCCGGTCTGATGACTATCTGATCGCCGCCCTGCCCAAGCCGGTCGAGGAAGAGCCGGTTGCGCAGCAAACTGATGCTGCCGATCAGGGCGAAATAGCCGAGAGTGATGAACAAATAGCCGCTGCAGTGGTCGACCCAGAGACCGAAACTCCTGCTGAGACCGAAACATCAGACCCTGTAGCGACCGCGCCGGATACCGGCGAAACGCAGGTTGCCGACGAAGCAGTAGAGACAACTGAAACTGGTCAGCAGATCGCGGTACTGCGGTCGGGCGAAGAAGGCGTTGAGCTCGTGCAGCCGCCCGTGGTTCGGGATACCCCGCCGGAACAGGTCGCGCTGGATACCATCGGGTATTCTGAAACCGGTGATGTCCAGTTGACCGGGCGAGTACAGGACGGCGCGGCCATCAGGGTGTATCTGGACAATCGTCTTGTTGCCGACCTCGCTCCGGAACAGGATGGATCCTGGCGGAGTGATCTGGACGGCATCGACCCCGGTGTTTACACGTTGCGTGTTGACGCGGTGAACACGGACGGGAAGGTCCTCAGCCGGGTCGAAACCCCCTTCAAGCGCGAGCCTGTTGAAGTTTTGGAAGCAGCATCAGGTGGCGGTGACGGAACGGCGGCGCAGGACACCCCGGCAATCCGGTCGGTCACTGTGCAGCGGGGAGACACGCTGTGGGCGATCTCGCGTGACCGCTTTGGCGATGGCATCCTGTATGTGCGCCTGTTCGAAGCCAACCGCGACTTGATCCGCGACCCGGATCTGATCTATCCGGGGCAAATCTTTACGATACCGGAATAATCAACGCGCTGGCCCGTCGCGGGCCAGAGCCTTTCTCTGACCGCAGACAAGGTACGTGATGAGACGAACATCTCCGATGGCCTCGAATGACGGGGTGCAGAGCGGCGGGCGCAGTTCAGGCTGGCGCACAATCCGCAAGGTTGCGCCCTACCTCTGGCCGCAGGACGAGGTTTGGGTAAAGCGCCGCGTGGTTATTGCCATGGCGATGCTGGTTCTGGCCAAACTGATCGCGGTTTATACACCGATCCTTTACAAAGGCGCCGTTGACTCATTGGCAGGTGAAGGCGTGCCGCCGCTAGCGCTGGGCGCAGTGGGTGTGACGGTTGCCTACGGCGTGGCGCGCATGATGACGGTTGGGTTCCAGCAATTGCGGGACGCCGCCTTTGCCCCTGTTGGACAGCGGGCCTTGCGGGCGCTGGCGCTGGAGACGTTCCGACATATCCATAACCTGTCCATGCGCTATCACGTCTCGCGCCGCACCGGCGGGCTGAGCCGTATCATCGAGAGGGGCGTCAAAGGCGTGGAATTCCTGCTGCGCTTCCTGCTGTTCTCAATCGGGCCGCTGATCCTTGAGCTGTTGCTGGTTGCGATCATACTGATGTGGTTGTTCGACGTCTGGTATCTGGTGGTCGTCGCCGTCACCATAGGCCTATATATCTGGTTCACTTTTGCCGTGACCGAATGGCGGGTAAAGCTGCGGCGTGAGATGAACGATCAGGACACCGAAGCCAATCAGCGCGCCATTGACAGTTTGCTGAACTTCGAAACCGTCAAGTATTTCAACGCGGAATCCCGCGAAACTGCACGTTACGACGTGTCGATGAAAGCCTATGCCGGGGCGGCGCTGAAAACCGCCTATTCGCTGGCGTTCTTGAATTTTGGCCAATCCTTCCTGATCACCTGCGGCCTGATCGGAGTCATGGTTCTGGCCGCAATTGGCGTTCAGAATGGAAACCTGACCGTGGGCGATTTTGTCATGGTCAACGCGTATATGATCCAGATTACCGTTCCATTGAACTTCCTGGGGACGGTCTATCGCGAGATCAGGCAATCGCTGGTAGATATGGGGCAGATGTTTGATCTGCTCGAACAACCCGCCGAAGTCATCGATCACCCCGATGCACCCGACCTTGCGGTCAATGGTGGCGAGGTAACACTTGAAGATGTGCATTTTGGTTATGACCCTGAAAGGGAAATCCTCAAGGGTGTTTCCTTGACGGTTCCGGCCGGACAGACGGTCGCGATCGTAGGGGCGACGGGGTCTGGAAAATCGACCATCGGGCGGCTGTTGTTCCGGTTTTATGACGTGACCAAAGGCGCGCTGAAGATCGACGGGCAGGATGTTCGGGATGTGACCCAAACCAGCCTGCATGCCGCGATCGGCGTTGTGCCACAGGATACGGTGCTGTTTAACGACACCATTCGCTACAACATTGCGTATGGGCGCGACGATGCCACCCCGGAGGATGTCGAGGCCGCAGCCCGTGCCGCCCAGATTCATGACTTCATCACTTCGCTGCCTGACGGATACGACACCATGGTGGGTGAGCGCGGCCTGAAACTGTCCGGCGGCGAAAAGCAACGGGTTGGCATCGCGCGGACATTGCTGAAGAACCCTCCGATCCTGTTGCTGGACGAGGCGACCTCGGCCCTGGATACCGACACGGAACAGGATATCAAGGATGCGCTGGCGCGCGCTGGGGAAGGGCGGACCGTGATCACGATTGCCCATCGCCTCAGCACCATTGCCGAGGCTGATCGGATCGTGGTTCTGGAAGCTGGCGAGATCATCGAACAGGGCACCCATGACGAGCTGTTGGCGCGGTCCGGGCGATATGCTCAACTGTGGAACCGCCAGCAATCCGACAGTGAGGCCGCCTGAGGGGCTCATCTTGCCCTGCGGAATGTGCTAGGATGCGCCGTGCATGTAGGTGGACGCCATGATCAATGGATTAGCAAGACGATTAGTATCTGTAGCCGTTGTGGTTCTTCTCCCGGCTATGGTCGCGGCTGACCCGATTGAGGGCGTGTGGAAGACCGAACCTGATCGAAAGAACCTGATCTCGCATATCCAGATATCCGCCTGCGCGGACAAGTTCTGCGGCACGATACTTTCGGCTTTTGATTCTTCCGGCAAAGAAGTTCAAACGCCGAATATCGGGAAAAAGCTGTTCTGGGACGTGTCGAGCGAAGGCGGCGGAAAATATGGTGGGGGTGAGTTCTGGGTTCCCCTGATCGACGTTGATGCTGTTCCGCAGATGACGTTGCAGGGTGACAAGCTCATGGTCAAAGGCTGTGAACATTCGATTTGCGCGCACCAGACCTGGTCCCGACTGTGACGACAGAAAACGAAAAGGACCGGAAATCCCGGTCCTTTCATTCTTATTCTGCGGCTTTTAGCGGCGATCCAGGAATTTGATCCGTGGGCTCGTCTTGCAAACCGGTCTCGGATTGGTGCGGCTCATCCCACACAATCTCGGTCGCCTGTAGTTTGCGGGCCGAGCGACCAATAGCCATGTCCTGCGCGATCTTACTGGACCGCCCCGCGGTCATACGGGCAAGCCCGCGGCTGAGCCAGACAGCGTAAGTCGTCACCCAGACACGCAGCGCCAGAAGCGACGGCGTCACGATCAGGGTGAGAACAGTGGCGATGCCAAGACCAAAGACAACCGCTGTGGCCAGCTGTTTCCACCACAGAGCGGTGGGACTGTCGATGGAATAGCCGCCATTGATAAAGTCCAGCGAAAGCCCAAACATCATTGGGGTCAGACCTGCCATCGTGGTCAACGTAGTCAGCAGAACCGGGCGGATACGCGATTCCGCGGTGCGGACGATTGCCTCGATCCTTGGCATATAGGCGCTGTATTCCTGATAGGTATCGATCAGAACAATGTTGTTGTTCACCACAATTCCTGCCAGAGCAACGATGCCGGTGCCGGTCATGATGATCGAGAAGGGTTGCTCCATCACGATCATGCCGATCAGAACCCCGGTGGTCGAAAGAACAACTGCCAACAGCACCAACACCGAATTGTAGAACGAGTTGAACTGGGCGAGCAGGATCACGAACATCAGCCCCAAAGCACCCATGAAGGCATTCACCAGAAATGCGCCGGATTCTTCCTGCTCTTCCTGATCACCGGTCCATTGCCAACTGATCGAGTTGGCGAAGGGGCTGGTTTCCAGCCATTCGGTCAGTACTGCGATCCGCTCATTCGGGTTGATCAGGGCGAACTGCGCGTCTCCCGCGTCAATCACGCTACGTAGCTGGTCTATATTCTTTGCACCGGTCAGTTGAACCAGCTCGTAGGACTTTCCTACGTCGCCGTCCAACACGGTGCCGGTTGGAGTGTAGCCGTCGGTCACTTCGCGCATTATAGCCAGACGTTCTTCTTTCCCGTCCGGCCCTTTGGTCACAACCTTGCTCAGACCCGGTTCAACATCCGCTTTGACGTCATAGTAACGTTGCTGGTCGACACGGTTGATCTGGGCCAGTTTGGCCACGGGTTCCCGGGTCACGAAGTTCGACAGCGGAACCAACCCGTCCGGAGTGCGGACCTTGAGCGTATCCAAAGTCGACAGCACGCGATCCTCTTCCGGCAATCGGACACGGATCTCGATCTCTTCATCCGTATTGTCTGGGCGCATCTCACCCAACAGGATGCCGCGTGTCACAAGCTGCACCATGGCACCAACAGTGGCTACATCAGCGCCGAACCGACCAGCTTTGGCCACGTCGACATCGATCTGCCAATCGATACCAGGCAGGGGCAGGGTATCTTCGGTTTTGATCAGCCCCGGCGTTTCGTCAAAGACCTGGCGCGCGGCGACGGTGGCCGATCTCAATTCGTCCCAACCGTCCCCCTTGATACGCAGGTGAACCGGTTTGGCCGAGGCCGGGCCCTGTTCCAATGCCAGGATTTCAACAACGATACCGGGTATTGTCGCCAGTTTGGCGTTGAGATCGCCGATTACGTAATCGCCATCATATTCGGGTGCCACAAAGTGGCGCTCAAACAATCCCCACAAAGCGGATTCCGAAACGTTCGGACGATCTTCCCATGGGATAATTTCAAACTGGACCCGCCCCACCGTGTCCGCCGGTGCCTGCGCGCCGCCGGTATTCTGGTCAAGACCGCCTTCGCCGGCAAAGGAAAAGACGTTGATTACCGCCGGATGAGATCCAATGATCTGTTCGGCCTGCAGGACCATCTTGTCTTTTTCAGCCAGTGACAGGTTGCCACGGGCACGGACGTAAGCTGTTGCCTGTTCCGGTTCGCTTTCAACGAAAAATTCGACACCTCTTGATTCCTGTGGGAACCAGACGAAGGTCACAAAATACACGGCAGAGAAAACTGCCGCCAGCGACACGATCGGCATGATCGGGTTTCCGACAAGGAACCGGATCACATGCCCGAAAGGTGTGTGTTCGTCAGCGGTGTGGACGTGGTTTTCTTCCGCCCGTTCGAACTTGGCCGCGCTCAGTGTTACAGACCCGGCAAAGGCCCCGAACAGGAACAGCAGGGCACCAGCGACCACTCCTCCGGGCAGTAGATAGTCAGGGTTCAGAACCTGCATCGCACCCAGGAAGATCATATAAAGCGACGGGGGCACCATCACTGCCCGAATCCACCACCGGGTACGCGCACGGAGCCAGTTCGAAGACCGGTCGAAAACGCGGCTCAGACGCCCCGAAACACCGCCCATGACCGGCAGGTAGATCAGCGCCACAATCAGCGACGCCGACAGAACAAAGATCAGCGTGACGGGCAACATCCCCATGAATTCGCCCGGAACACCGGGCCAGAAGAGCATGGGCAGGAAGGCACATAGCGTCGTCGCGGTCGAGGATACGATGGGCCAGAACATGCGTTGGGCCGCCTCAACATAGGCATGCATCGGGCCGACGCCTTCCTTTATTCTCTTGTCAGCATATTCCACGACCACGATGGCACCGTCGACCAACATCCCTACGGCCAGAATGAGGCCGAACATCACAATGTTCGAGATACTGATGCCCATGACCGCCAGAAATGCGAAACACAGCAGGAATGAGGTCGGAATTGCAAAGCCCACCAAAAGCGCTGCCCGCGTACCCAAAGAGGCCAGAACCACGATCATCACCAGAGCGATTGCGGTCAGAACCGAGCCTTCAAGCTGGCTGACCATCGAACCGACAATGCGGCTCTGGTCGTTCGACGTTCCAAGCTCGACCGCGGCCTGAAGCTCGGGCGGCCATTTGGTCTTGGCCTGAGCTATGGTTTCTTTCACCTGCGTAACGGTGTCGATCAGGTTATAGCCCTTGCGTTTGACAACTTGCAGCGCGACGGTCGCCTCGCCGTTGAAGCGGGCGGTACCTTCGCGATCTTCAAATGTGTAGTTGATCTGCGCAAGCTCACCCAGCGTTACAACCCGGTCGCCATTGACCTTGATCGGCAAGCCATAAACATCCTGCGCCGTTTTGAACGACGATGGAATCTTGACCGAGAATGTACCCTGGGCAGTTTCGACCTCGCCTGCCGCGATCAGCTGGTTATTGTTTCGCACGACATTGATCAGCTCGTCTGCGGTCACGTTGTATGCTTCAAGCCGCAATGGGTCGATAACGACCTCAAGCAACTCGTCACGATTGCCCGCGATACCCGCTTCGAGAACGGAATCCAGCGCCTCAAGCTCGTCCTGCAAATCCTTGGCGACACGGGCCATTGTGCGTTCCGGAACGGCACCGGTCAGATTGACGATGACGATCGGGAACTCGGAAAAGTTGATTTCCGTCAGCGAGTATTGTTCCGCACCTTCGGGAAAATCAGCCTGGGCCGTGTTCATGGCATCGCGCACGTCCGCCATGATCGAGGTCTTGTCCCAGCCAAATTCAAACTCCAGCGCGACCCCGGCATAACCTTCGGCCGCAGTCGACGTCATTTCCTTGAGCCCGTCGAGATCCGCCAGTTCGGTCTCCATCGGCTTGACCAAAAGGTTTTCTGAGTCTTCCGCTGAAATCCCGGGAAACTGCACCGAAACGAAAAGGGCAGGGATTTCGATATCCGGCTCACCCTCTTTCGGAAGCGAGACATAGGCAAAGCCGCCTACGACCAGCGAAATGGCGATGAACGCCATTACCATTCGGGCCCTGCCTGCGGCCCATGCGACGATACCCGTCATTGCGAGGCTTCCCGATAAGTTGGTGCAACGGTAACACCGCGGATCACGAATTCCTGCCCGACCACAATGATATCAACCGTTTCCGGCAAGCCATCGATCCAGACACCTTCGGCTGTGTCGCGCAAAATGCGGACCGGCATGAAATCAACCACATTGCCTGCACCAACTGTGCGCACACCCAATTGACCTTCGTTGCTGAGTGTCAGCGCCGATTGCGGCAGCAGGTGGGCTTTCGTACCTTCAGCCGCGATGAGGATGGTGGCTGTCTGACCGTCGCGAATGGTCAAGTCGGGGTTCGGAACGGTGATTTCCACCTCGAATGTACGTGTTGTCTCGTCCGCTGACCGGCTGAGGAACGTGACCCGACCGCCCAATTGCCGACCGGTCACAAGCGTTGCCGAAGCCTCGGACCCGACAAGCACCCGGTTGACCTCGGTCTCGGGAACGAAGCCGACCAGCTTGATCGGGTCCAGTTGAATGACAGTCGCGCAAAGCGATCCGGGTTGCATTAGGCTGCCCAGTTCCGCGGTGTCGCTTTCCAGCAAACCTTTGAAGGGGGCTTTGATGGTCAGGCGGCCAATCTCTCGCTGTGCGGCCTCGACTGCTGCTGCGGCGGCTTCGATGCCCGCGCGCGTGGCCTCCAGCCCGGCTTCGGCGGACTTCACACCGGCTTTTGCAGAGCTCATCACAGCTTCGCTGGAAATCCGGCGGGTTTCCGACGCATATCCGGTTTCAGCCAGCTTGCGTGAGGCTGTCAGATTGATCTCGGCCTCGGCCACAAGCGCATGTGCCTCTATCAGGCGTGCTTCGGCTTCGGGAATGCGGCTTTGGGCTTCCAGCTTGCCCGCCATGGCCTCGGCCAGTTGTGCCGGGCGCGTGCCGGGGTCAAGTTCGCATAATATATCGCCCGCCTCAACAAACGCACCTTTGCGTTTGGGCTCAGAGACAACGGTGGACGTGGTTTCCGCAAGCACTTCGACCTGCCGGTTCGCCTTCGTCTGCCCGCGCAGCAGCACGGCGCTGTCAATTTCGCGCGCTTGCGAGCGCACGGCGACAACGCCCACGGCAGAGATATCGGAGTTTTCGGTTTCCGTGGCTTCGACTTGTGTTGCTTCCACGGCATCACCGCGTCCGGCAAAGGCGAACAAGGTGTCACGTTCAAACACCAGAAAATACAGTGCAACAATCACGAGAAGGGCGTTGATGAATGAAATCAAACGCATAAAGTGTTTCTCCTAAGAATCTGCGCCATTAATACTTGGGCTGTCACGCCATGAAATGGGGTCTGTTCGGCATCTTTTCCATACTGAACTGAATAGTTCGGTTTGCATTTTTTCGCAAGAGGGAAGCAAAGCGGTGAAAATGCGCATATTCGGACCCTTGGCTTGGCGTTGGTGCCGGGGTATGACATGGCGCACTAATACAAGATAGACAGCCCGGGGGCTTGGATGAGCGATATAGACAGTTTCATTGATGAGGTCACCGAAGAGGTGCGCCGTGACCGGATCTATCTGTTGCTGCGTCGCTGGGGCTGGGTGGGTGTCGTCGCCGTCGTGTTGATCGTCGGCGGTGCCGCTTTCAATGAATACCGCAAGGCGCGGGACACGGCGCAAGCTCAGTTATTGGGTGACACGATTCTTGCTGCATTGTCCGAAAATGACCCGGCGGCAAGGGCTGCTGGTCTTGCACAGGCAGAGGCGATGTCACCGGGCGGGAAAGCCTTGCTGGACATGTTGTTGTCTGCGTCACAGGTCGAATCCGGATCCCGAGAGGACGCGGTCACCAGCCTGAACGCGGTTGCCGTTCAGGGCGACCTGCCCGAGATTTACCGCGCGATTGCAAGCTTCAAGTCGCTGCTGTTGCAAGGCGATACCTTGCCTGCCGCCGACCGGCGGCAACAGTTCGAGGCGTTGGCGGCCCCCGGAGCGCCGCTGCGGCTGCTGGCGGAAGAGCAGTTGGCTCTGATTGACGTGGCCGAGGGGAATGTCGATGCTGCGCTGGATCGATTGCAGGCGCTACGGCAGGATGCAGAGGTTGGGATCGATCTGCAACAGCGCGCGGCGCAAATGATCATTGCTTTGGGTGGGGAACCTGAACCATTGGTGGCGCAGCAAGGCTGACCAGGCGGGACAAAAGACTTAACGACAGGCGAGTTCGGAATATCATGGTAACAAGATTTTTTTCCCGTACGGGATTGCCTTTTGCGGCTCTGGCCTTGACAGCACTTGCGGCCTGTGAACCGCCCGAAGCCATTCTGCCCGGTGAACGCGAGGATATTCGCCCTGTTTCAGATCTGGAAACGGTCGAAAAGCGCGGCTCGCAACCGATCAGCCTGCCGGCGCAACAGGTCAACGCCAACTGGTCACAAAGTCCGGGAACGTCCGCATACCGAACCACCCATGCCGCTTTGCGCGCAACACCACAACGGATCTGGTCTGTTTCGATCGGGCAGGGCGACTCGCGCAAGCAACGCATAACTGCCGAGCCGGTGGTTGCGGGCGGATTGATCTTTACACTGGATTCAGGAGCGACGGTTTCAGCGGTCACCCAGCAGGGGCAGTTGGCATGGGAAACCGATCTGATCCCGCCAAGTGATGGCGACTCGGATGCAACAGGGGGTGGTTTGGCTTATGCCGACGGCGTCCTTTATGTGTCGTCAGGGTTCGGTCGGTTGACCGCGCTGGACGCCAAATCGGGTGCCGTGCGCTGGCAAAAACGCCTGGAAGCGACCGGCAGCGGCGCTCCGCTGGTGAACGACGGGCTGTTATACGTTGTGGCCGGAGATGAAACCGGCTGGGCTGTAAACACCAAGGACGGACGCATAGCCTGGCAATTCGAAGGCACACCCAGCGTCGGGAACGTTCTGGGTGCGCCTGCGCCTGCAATCGCATCTGATCTGGCGGTATTTGCCTTTGGCTCGGGTGACGTGGCGGCCACTTTCCGCCGCGGTGGTATCCGCCGCTGGAACGCGTCTGTTGCAGGGGGGCGTCGCGGGCGCGCCGCGGCGCAAATCGTCGATGTGACTGGTGGTCCGATGGTTGTCGGCAACAGTATCTACATCGGCAATCACTCGGGCCGGACCGTCGCATTTGATGCCGCTTCCGGTGAGCGCCGGTGGACAGCAGACGAAGGTGCGGTCGATACGGTCTGGCCTGCGGGCAACAGCATCTTCCTGATCAGTGATCGCAGCCAGCTGGTGCGTCTGAACGCGGCGGACGGGTCTGTCATCTGGGCGCAGGATCTGCCGGGCTTCGTCAAGGACAAGCGTGGCCGCCGGGGACCGATCTTTGCGCATTACGGCCCAATTCTGGCCGGGGGTCGTATTGTGGTTGCGTCCAACGACGGGTTTCTACGGTTCTTCAATCCAGTTGACGGAACACTGGTTCATCAGGCTGAGGTTCCCGGAGGCGCGACAGCATCCCCTGTTGTGGCCGGGCAGACGCTGTATGTTGTTTCGACCAAAGGTGATCTACACGCTTTCCGTTGACGGCAAGATGCGTTAAAGGGCGCAACTTGAGTCTTGAAAGTAGAGTATCATGTCGCTGACCCTCGCCATCGTGGGGCGCCCGAACGTGGGCAAATCCACATTGTTCAACCGCCTCGTAGGCAAACGTCTGGCGCTGGTCGACGATCAGCCCGGTGTGACGCGTGACTTGCGCGAGGGCGAAGGGCGTCTGGGCGATCTGCGCTTTACCGTGATCGATACGGCCGGACTTGAAGACGCGACAGATGACAGTTTGCAGGGCCGGATGCGCCGTCTGACCGAACGCGCGGTAGACATGGCCGATGTCTGCCTGTTCATGATCGATGCGCGGGTCGGGCTGACGCCCACGGACGAGATGTTTGCAGAAATCCTGCGCAAACGGTCCAAGCATGTAATCCTTGCGGCCAACAAGGCCGAAGGCAGCGCAGCGGATGCCGGGGTGCTCGAGGCATATAACCTGGGTCTGGGTGAGCCTGTGCGTCTTTCTGGTGAACATGGCGAAGGGATGACAGATCTTTATGCTCGGCTTATGCCTTTGGCCGATGCAGCCGAGGAAAAGCAGGTCGAAGAAGCCCCAAAAACCGATATTGAGCTGGATGAAGACGGTGAGGGCGAAATGCCCCTGATCACCTCTGCGAAGCCGTTGCAGGTGGCCGTGGTTGGCCGTCCGAATGCGGGCAAATCCACGCTGATCAACAAGATCATCGGCGAAGACCGCCTGTTGACCGGGCCTGAGGCCGGGATCACCCGTGACGCTATCAGCCTGCGGATTGATTGGGCCGACCCGGACGGAGAAAGCACTCCGATGCGGATCTTTGACACAGCAGGAATGCGCAAGAAAGCAAAGGTACAGGAAAAGCTGGAAAAGCTCTCGGTGTCAGACGGCTTGCGCGCGGTGAAGTTTGCCGAGGTTGTCGTCGTACTTCTGGACGCGGCCATTCCATTTGAACAACAGGATCTGAGAATTGCCGATTTGGCCGAACGCGAAGGCCGGGCTGTTGTTGTTGCCGTAAACAAGTGGGACGTCGAGGAAAACAAGCAGGAAAAGCTGCGGGAACTGAAAGATGCCTTTGATCGTTTGCTGCCGCAGCTGCGCGGGGCCCCTCTGGTTACCGTCTCGGCGAAAACGGGTCGCGGGCTTGAGAGATTGCGCGCCGCCATCCTGCGCGCCCATGACGTCTGGAACCGCCGTGTGCCAACCGCGGCGTTGAATCGGTGGCTGACTGCCATGCTGGAACAACACCCGCCGCCAGCCCCACAGGGCCGCCGCATCAAGCTGCGCTATATGACCCAGGCGAAAACGCGGCCGCCGGGTTTTGTTGTGATGTGTTCTCATCCCGATAAGATGCCCGAAAGCTATACCCGCTATCTGGTCAACGGGTTGCGTCAGGACTTTGACATGCCTGGCACCCCAATCCGCCTGACGCTGCGCGGGCAGGGCGACAAGAACCCATATAAGGGTCGGCGCAAGAAAAATGCGGGCGCGCTGGCCAAGCATCTCAAGGGCCGCGCGTAACTGCGCCAATTTTCAGCATCTTACCTCACGGGGGCGTGACAGTTTCTGTTCTCCGCGCTAGCATTCATGCGTGTGCATTTGTTTGGGCACGCACTGCTTGCATGCGGACTAGCCGCACCTAGATTTGAACAGAAAACTGAACGGCCATCGTAAGGAGACGGCTGGATGGATTTGAGGGAATATACTAGACATTACGCGGTGCAGGACAACAGATTGGCCGCGGCAAGTTATTTTGGCACATTTGCGGTGTATTTTGCGTCGCTGACCCTTGCGATCACCTTTGTTGATCGCTGGTACATCATGATACCCGCCGGGATCGTGTTCGCCTTTGCCGCAGTACGGCTTTATGTGCTGCAACATGATTGCGGGCATCACTCTCTGTTTGAAACACGGATTCAAAACGAATGGGCAGGGCATGGCCTGTCTCCCTTCACTTTCGCCCCGTTCGAGGTGATGAAGCAGAACCACAATCTGCACCATGCGGGCATCGGAAATCTTGAACATCGCGAGACAGGTGAAATTCATACGATGACTCTGCGAGAGTGGAATGCGGCTGATTGGAAAACGCGTTTGTTTTACAGGCTGTATCGCAATCCGTTCATCCTGGTTCCGGTCGGCGCGTTGTTCACCTACTTCATCCGATACCGTTGGCCCAAGAACACGGTGCGTTTTGGCGCTAAAGGTGTGGTGTTGCACAACCTGTCGATCATCGTGTTTCTAGGATTGTTGTATCTGATTGCGGGTATGACCGGCATTTGGGTCTGGTTGGTGTTTTCCTTTTTGGGTGGAATGCTGGGCGTCTTCCTTGTTTATCTTCAGCACAACTTCGAAGATACCTATTGGGATCGCCGCCCCGATCTGAACCCTCAGACAGCAGCGCTTGAGGGATCATCCGCACTGGATTTCGGATGGTGGTTCGATATGGCTGTGGCCTGCATCACGTTGCACGACATCCACCATTTCAACGCGCGTATCCCATCATATCGCCTGCGTGCCTGCCATTATAACCTGCCGCCGGAATACACCCCGCGCCGGATTAAGTTTCCCGAGGCCGTGGCCGCATTGAACCTGAAGCTATGGGACGAAGATGCCAAGCGCCTTGTACCCTTTCCGAGAGACAACCGAGCCGCTAGTCTTGCCCATAACTAAGCTGGCAGAACAGGGGTTATCACTACGCTGCTTGCTGCTTCGTATATCCGGTGTATATACGAAGTTATAGAACGACACAGAAAGGACCCATAATGACCGCAGTGACCGATATAAAAGGTGTAGGAGACTCGCTTGGCCAGGCCCTTGTTGCCAATGGCTTCAAGACCGCCGAGGCAATAGCCAAGGCCGCTCCTGCTGATTTGGTCAAGGTCCCTCGGATCGGTGAGGCGCGCGCGTTGGTTTTGATTGCATCTGCCAAAGAAGCCGTTGCCGCAAATCCGGTTGCTGCGAAGCCAACAACACGCCGAACTGCGGCCCGGACTCCGGCGGTACGCAGGCCTTCCGCACGCAAAGCCGCGTCCCGCAAAACAATCGCCGCAGCCGCAGCCGAGAAACGGGTCGAGGAAGCCGCACGCAAGGCGGCAGAAGAAAAAGCAGCGGCCGAAAAAGCCGAAGCTGCGGAAAAGAAAAAGGCCAAAGCCAAGGCCAAGGCTGAAAAAGCCGCGAAGAAGCGTAAAGAGATGGAAGCCGCCTTTTCAAAGGCGAAGGACAAAGTGAAAGCCAAATCCAGCAAGGACAAAAAGTCCAAGAAGGACGGGAAAAAGAAGGACGGCAAGAAAGGCGGAAAGAAGAAGGACAAGAAAAAAGCAAAGAAGTAAACTTCTTCGCCTTCTGCTGATGTCCTTACCGGTGCCCGACGGCGCCGGTTTTGTTTGTCAGGCCAAAGAACCGTCCGATTGCAGGGTCAGCTTGCCGCCCAGATAGGGGCCAAGTACCTCGGGCAGCGAAACAGTTCCGTCTTCATTCTGCCCATTCTCCAGAACAGCGATCAGGCAACGCCCGACAGCCAGACCGGAACCGTTCAGAGTATGAAGGAATTCGGGTTTGCCACCACTTTCTGGCCGGAAACGGGCATTCATTCGACGCGCCTGAAACGCACCTGTGGTCGAGACCGAGCTGATCTCGCGATAGGTGTCCTGTCCGGGCAGCCAAGCTTCGATGTCATAAGTGCGGCGCGCGCCAAAGCCCATATCACCGGTGCACAAAACAACAGTGCGATAGGGAATACCCAACTGTTCCAGCAGATCCTCGGCGCAGCGCAACATGCGCTTTTGCTCGTCATCTGACGCGTCGGGATGGGTGATCGAGACCATCTCGACCTTTTCGAACTGGTGCTGGCGCAGCATCCCTGCGGTGTCCTTGCCTGCACTTCCGGCCTCGGACCTGAAACAGACGGTATGGGCGGTCATACGGATGGGCAGGGCAGACTCTTCGAGAATGTCACCAGCCACTGAATAGGTCAGTGTAACCTCGGAGGTCGGGATCAGCCACCAGCCATTGGTCGTCTGATAGCTGTCGTCGCCGAATTTAGGCAATTTATCCGTGCCATACATCGCCTCATCCCGGACCAGAACCGGTGTCTGCATTTCTGTCAGACCGTTCTTGTCGATATGCGTGTCCAACATGAACTGGGCCAGCGCGCGGTGGATGCGGGCAACCCCCTTGGACAGATTCACGAACCGGCTGCCGCTTGTTTTAGCGGCGGTTTCGAAATCCATCGCGGCTGCGACGGCGGGAATGTCGTAATGCTCTTTCGGTGCAAAGCTGAAATCACGCGGGGTGCCCCAGCGGTTGACTTCGACATTGTCGTTTTCGTCCGCGCCTTGCGGCACGTCATCGGCGGGCAGGTTGGCGATGCGGGCCAGTTGATCGGTCAGCAAGGCATCCAGATCCTTGGCCTCGGTCTGCATCCGGGCGACTTCGGCCTTTTTCTCGGCGACAAGCGCGCGCAGGCGTTCGAATTCAGCCTCGTCGCCGCGTCCCTTAGCAGCGCCGACTTCCTTGCTGGCCTTGTTTTGTTCGGCCTGTGCAGTTTCTGCAGCCAGAATCTTGGCACGCCGGCTTTCGTCCAGCCTCAGCAGATCTGACGACACCGGCGCGTCCCCACGGCGCGCTAGGGCGGCGTCAAAGGCGGCAGGGTTTTCGCGAATGGCGCGGATGTCGTGCATGTCTCAGATCCTTGAATGCGTGAATCACTGAACCCGCTTATGCACCATCTGCAGGGCAGGGTGTAGCACCGGTTACGACTTATCAGCGTCTTCGTGGGTTTCATGCGTCAGGTGGCCATCCCATGCCCCGGCCGGTATTTTTGGCTCGGGCGGGTCGGCCACATAAGAAGGCGTCATGATCTGCACATTGTTCTCGTTAAATACAGCGACAATGTTTCGATGCAGGTCCGAGCGGATTTTGGGGATGATGCTGCCACGGGTGGTGTAGCCGTTGATCTGATAATTGATCGAGTAATCGGCCAACGCGGTCCACAACACAAAAGGTTCGGGATTGACCTTGATACCTTTGGTGCGGTTGGCGGCCTCGATCAGCATCGCCTCTACCTTCTCAGGGGGTTCTTCGTAGCCGATGCCGACGGTCGTGTGCAATAATAGTCCGTCACCATTGGTTTTCTTTGAAAAGTTAACGACATCTGAGTTCATCAATTGTGCATTGGGGATCGAGATCAGCTCGTTCTTGATCGACTTCAGGTGGGTCTCCATCAGTTTTATCTGAACCACATCGCCGATGTGGTCCCCGATCTGGATACGGTCGCCGATTGAGGTAGACCTGCGGTAAATCACAAACAGCCCGGCCAGCATGTTGGACACGACTGAATTCGCGCCTAAAGACAGCATGGCGCCAACCAGAATGGTCAACCCCTGGAACGCGGCAGAATCTGAGCCCGGAATATAGGGAACCGCAAACACCAGCGCGATCAAAATAACGACGACACGGGCGATGTTGAACGTCGGGTTGACCCAGTGTTTTTCGAAATCACCCATTTCGAACGAACCGGCTTCGACCGCATCAAAGAACACGCGCAGCCCTTTGATGATGTACAACGTGACCCATGTGATCAGGCCCAGCATGATCAGATTGGGGATATAGCTGAGGATGCCCCGGAAGATAAGCAGCACGGGCTCTGTCAGATAGGTCAGCAGAAGCTGTGCGAAATATCTGGTTTCCGCAAAAGCCAAAAGAACAAAGGACAGGTAATAGTAGAAACCGAGAAAGAAGATGATCAGCAGCACGAAGTTCAGACCATAGCGGATAAGGGCCGCGATTGCTTCGGCCTGAACGCTTTTGGCTGTCGCCGTTTCGACATCCTTTAAGTAGCGTTTTACCAGCTTCAATGTGCGACGCCTGATCCGACGGTGCAGCCACAGGATAGTGACAACAAACAGGGCAAATCCCAACGTCCAGGCAGCCGCTTCAATAGCACCGGAAACGCGCGCCTGATCGGTTCGGTTGGCTCGATACGCCTCAATGGATTGTTTGATCGCATTGCCATGCAAAACGCTCAGAACACTTAGTTCCATCTGATCCAGTTCAGCGTCAGCTTTAGTAACGATCGAGATTTTTTGGCCATCGGCCAGAATCCAGATGCCAAACTCGGTCTCTTCATATGTGATCTCGACCAAAGGTGCTTCCGACGCTTCCGCAACCACAATGATCTTGTCCTGTACGCCCTCGGCGCGCTCCGGAGCAGGCAGGGCGCTTGATCCGCGCACCTGAAACAGAATGTCCCCGTCTACTATGACCGGGGCCATGAACGTGTCCGATCCCGCAGTCTCGGACAGGGGGGATTCCGCGGGTGCTTCCTGCGACAAGGCCGCACTGGACAGCCACACGCTCACCGACAGGGCAGTCAGTAAATAAAGCAACGAAAGGAAAGGTTTGAGTGGCCGCGTCATGTGTCCCCCTTCGGATAAACTATACCCGGTATTGGTTATGTTCCTAGGGCATATCTGCAACGTTTTGCCCGTGGTTGCCGGGACATGCCCGTTTTCAGGTGAGTTACATGACCGCCTTTGCTTGCAAACCGACATTTCAAAGCATAGGTTCCGCCCAAATTTGCGGAACTGTGCCGCAAGACTAGAACAAAGGAATGTCCCATGGATGGTGGCGCAATCGCCCAGTTTCTCCCGCTGATCCTAATCTTTGCGATCATGTATTTCCTGCTGATCCGTCCGCAGCAAAAGAAGATGAAGGAACATCAGGCCATGGTTGATGCCGTGCGTCGCGGTGATCAGGTGATCACTCAGGGGGGCGTGATCGGCAAGGTATCGAAGGTCAAGGAAGGCGATAACGAGATCGAGGTCGAAATCGCCGAGGGCGTCAAGATTCGCGTGGTCAAATCGACCATCGCCCAGGTTCTGAACAAGACTGAGCCGGCGAAGTAACTTCGCGCGACAATTCCTTGAAAAGGCAGGGTAATGCTGCAATTTGATACCTGGAAGCGGGTTCTGATCTGGCTGGTCTGCGTGACCGGCCTGCTCATGGCCCTGCCAAACGCATTTTACACGCGGGTCGAACAATCCAACGACGCCAAGGCCGCGATCGAGTTGGGCAACGACACACCCCAGATGCAGGCTGAAGCCGCGCAATGGCCGAGTTGGTTGCCGTCATCCCTGGTCAATCTTGGCCTCGACCTGCGCGGCGGCGCGCATTTGCTTGCCGAAGTACAAGTACAAGACGTCTACGGCTCCCGGATGGAGGCGATGTGGCCGGAAATCCGCGACGCCCTGCGCGATGAACGTGCCACGGTGGGAACCATCCGCCGTCAGGACTCGGCTGCGGATGAGATTCGCGTGCGCATTAGCCAGCCCGAAGGAATGCCACAGGCATTGGAGGTTGTCCGCGGTTTGGCCCGGCAAGTGCAGACCCTGACAGGTGTAGGAGCCACAGATATCGAAGCCCGCGCGGATGGTGACACAATTGTTGTTCAACTGTCCGAAGCAGAAAAACTGGCCTCGGATGACCGCACGGTGCGTCAGGCGTTGGAAATCATCCGCCGCCGGATCGACGAAGTCGGTACACGTGAGCCCACAATTCAGCGTCAGGGGACGGATCGTATCTTAATTCAGGTGCCGGGTATCGGCAGTGCGGGTGAACTGAAGGAAATTATCGGAACAACAGCACAGTTGACCTTCAACCCGGTTGTCGGGCGCGGAACCGATCCGGATGCCGTTGCAGGCGTCGGCGAAAAAATCGTGCCGTCGATTGACGAAAACGGCGTTTATTACACCATCGAATCCGCTCCGGTCGTGACAGGAGAGGAACTGGTCGACGCGCAGCCATCCTTCGATCAGAACGGCCGCCCTGCGGTCAGCTTCCGATTCAACACATCCGGGGCACGCAAGTTCGGGGATTATACCCGTGACAATATCGGCGCACCCTTTGCAATCGTTCTGGATGACGAAGTGATCTCGGCCCCCGTGATCCAAAGCCATATCCCAGGCGGATCGGGTATCATCACCGGTAATTTCACCGTTGAGGAAAGCACCAATCTGGCCGTCCTGTTGCGTGCAGGTGCTTTGCCTGCAGGGCTGGAATTCCTGGAAGAACGCACCATCGGGCCCGAACTGGGGCAAGATAGTATCGACGCAGGCAAAGTTGCCACAATCGTGGCCTTTGTCGCCGTGCTGGTATTCATGGCGCTCAGCTATGGCCTGTTCGGTGTCTTCGCCAACATCGCGCTGATCATAAACGTGGGCCTGTTGTTCGGTTTGCTGTCCCTGATCGGCGCAACCCTGACTCTGCCGGGGATTGCAGGGATCGTTCTGACGGTCGGTATGGCGGTGGATGCCAACGTACTGATCTTTGAACGCATCCGCGAAGAACTGAAATCCGCCAGAGGTCCGGCCCGCGCCATCGATCTGGGCTATGAAAAGGCGTTGTCGGCCATTCTGGACGCCAACATAACCACTTTCATCACCGCCGTTATCCTGTTTGCCATGGGCAGCGGCCCTGTGCGCGGGTTCGCGATCACTCTGGGCCTGGGTATCCTGACATCGGTCTTCACCGCGATCTTCGTGACGCGCCTGATGGTTGTCATGTGGTTCGAACGCCGCCGACCGAAAACGATCGAGGTTTGATCATGAGACTGAAACTCGTACCGCAGAACACCTCGTTCGACTTTTTCAATCGCTGGAAAATCTGGCTTGGAATCTCCGGCCTGATGATGGTGATTGCGTTCTCCTCATTTCTGCTGCAGGGGCTGAACTTCGGCATCGATTTCCGCGGTGGAACCACGATTCGGACCCAAAGCGCACAAGTGATCGACGTAGGTGTTTACCGCGATGCTTTGTCTCCGCTGCAACTGGGTGACGTCTCCATCACCGAGATTTTTGATCCAAGCTTCGGTCCCGATGAAAATGTCGCAATGATCCGTATTCAGGCTCAGGAAGACGCCGAAGCGGTCACAGCAGACGTGATCACCCAGGTCGGCGAAGCGCTGGCTGCCGCAGACCCCGGACTCAAACTGCCGTTTGAAAGTGTCGAATCCGTTGGCCCAAAAGTGTCGGGCGAGTTGATCCAGACGGCTGTGATCGCGGTTGTCTTGGCCATCGGTGCCGTCCTTGTCTACATCTGGCTGCGCTTTGAATGGCAGTTTGCACTGGGGGCAGTTGCCGCATTGGTGCACGATGTGATCCTGACCATCGGCATCTTCTCGGAACTGCAAATCCGCTTCGATCTGGCGATCATCGCGGCGCTGCTGACCATCGTCGGCTATTCGCTGAACGACACGGTTGTCGTCTTCGACCGGGTGCGCGAGAATCTGCGGAAATACAAAAAGAAGGACCTGAAAGAGGTTCTGAACGTATCGATCAACGAAACTCTGAGCCGGACGGTGATGACCTCGGTCACAACTTTGCTGGCGCTGATCTCGCTTTATCTGCTGGGCGGGGACGTCATCCGCGGATTCGTCTTCGCGATGATCTGGGGTGTCGTCGTCGGGACCTATTCGTCGGTCTTCGTGGCTTCGACCATCCTGCTTTGGCTGGGGGTCAAGCGCGACTGGTCCAAACCGTCGAACACGGCGGGCAACCAGTTTGCCAATATTGATGCGTGAGGCCCTGCAACAGGCCCTGGCCCTGCCGGGCCTCACTTGGCTGATCCTGACTATCGGAGCCGCGGGAATTGTCCGCGGCTTCACAGGTTTTGGCACCGCGATGATCTTTGTGCCGGTGGCGACCCAGTTCCTGCCTATTGCAGATGTGGTCTTTCTGATGGCCGCCACCGGAATCGCATCAACATTTGCCTTGGCGCCTCAGGCGTGGCGGGATTGCGACAAGGTCGAAATCAGCACTCTGGGCTTTGCTGCAACCGTAACCGTTCCATTGGGGCTGTGGATCATGGTGCAGGTGGACTCGGTTGCGTTGCGCTGGGTTGTCTGTGGCATCACCGGTCTGACCTTGCTGGCCGTGGTTACCGGCTGGCGATGGGAGGGGAAACTGGGACTACCCGGACGTCTCGCCATCGGCGGCAGCGGAGGCATTATCGGCGGCATGACCGGGCTGACCGGTCCGGTTGTCATCGTGTTCTATCTGGCCAGTTCTACAGACGTCCGCAAGATTCGCGCCAACACCATCATTTTTCTGGCATTGCTGGACGTTGTCATCGTTTTCAACATCCTCATCAGCGGTGCCGCAGATTTGTCGATCCTGTGGATTGTGCTGCTGCTGTGCGTGCCTTATCTGATCACTACGCTTATCGGCAAAGCACTGTTCGACCCGAGACTCGAACAGATCTATCGGCTCGCGGCCTATTCGGTCATCCTGATCGCCGTCATTTCCGGGCTGCCGCTTCTGGATTGAAGAAGGGACATCATGCGTCTGAATCAGATTACTTTTACAGATGCCAAACCCGTTGACGGTTATGGCCCCGGTTTTTTCCGAATTGGCGGTGATGTCTTCCACGGCGCTATCATGACAGGCCCGGCAGGCCCTGCAGAGTGGGGCGGTTATGACGACCGACACCCCCTTCTGGAATTGGTGGGCAGGATCGACGTCCTGCTCATCGGTACGGGCGCGGACATGGCCCACATCCCTCAATCCCTGAGGGTTGAGCTGGAGAATGCCGGACTTGGTGTCGAAATCATGAACTCCCCCGCCGCCTGTCGCACCTACAACGTGCTGCTCGCTGAAGGCCGTCGTATTGCACTCGCGCTGATCCCTGTCTGATGGGATCCTCTTCATCTGGCCGAAAATATCCCGGGGAGTGTGAGGGGCTGGCCCCTCACTCCGACATGAGGCAGCGGTGGTGCGCTGGCATCCTGCGGCAAATCTCGCCTTTTGCCCCTGCTGACAATCCGTTAAGCGGGTCTCATGACTTTGACTGTAACAGATCTGTCGATCACCCGTGGCGGTGTTCCCGTCCTTGAGGGCCTCAGCTTTCAGCTGCCGCCGGGCAAAGCTCTGATCCTGCGCGGCCCGAATGGTATTGGCAAAACGACCCTACTGCGTACGTTGGCTGGCTTGCAGCCTCCGCTGGAAGGCAAGATCGAAGGGGCCGAGGACCAGATCGCCTACGCGTCCCATTCAGACGGGCTCAAACCGACGCTGTCAGTGACGGAAAACCTGACATTCTGGGCCTCGGTCTTTGGCACATATGACATCCAGCCGGCGCTGGACGCATTTGACCTGAACGAACTCGCCGACCGTCACGCCGGCAACCTGTCGGCAGGTCAGAAACGGCGTCTGGGGCTGGCGCGGATGCTGGTCACAGGGCGGCCGATCTGGATGCTGGACGAGCCGACCGTCTCGCTGGACAGAAACGCTGTGCAAATGTTTGCCGACGCTGTGCGGGCACATCTGGGGCAGGGTGGGTCAGCCCTGATCGCCACCCATATCGACCTTGGCCTGGATGGCGAGGTTCTGGACGTCGGTCCGAACAAGGCCAGACCCAAACCCATCGACGATTTCGACGGAGGTTTCCTGTGATCGCCCTGTTGCTGCGCGACCTGAAACTGGCTTTTCGCGCGGGCGGCGGGTTTGGGCTGGGCCTGGCCTTTTTCCTGATCGTGACCGTGATGGTGCCGTTTGCGGTGGGGCCGCAATCCTCGCTTCTGTCCACGATTGCGCCCGGTGTGCTCTGGCTGGGGGCCTTGCTGGCCTGCCTTCTGTCGCTTGACCGCCTGCTTGCACTGGACTGGGAAGACGGCTCGCTGGACCTGCTGGCCACGGCACCGCTGCCACTTGAATCGGTTGTCACTGTCAAGGCGCTGGCCCATTGGCTGACCACTGGTTTGCCGCTGGTTCTGGCCGCGCCGTTTCTGGGCGTACTTCTGAACCTGCCGGTGCCGGGGTTCTTCTGGCTGGTCATCTCGCTGTTGATAGGTACCCCGGCCATGAGCGTCATCGGGACATTTGGTGCTGCGCTGACCGTTGGTCTGAAACGTGGCGGGCTATTGCTGTCGCTTCTTGTGTTGCCGCTTTACGTCCCCACCCTGATATTCGGGGCCGAAGTTGCCCGACGCGGTGCAACAGGGATGGAGGTGCAGACACCACTGCTGATGCTGGCCGGGATCACGGCGGCGACCATTGCATTGTTGCCCTTTGCCAGCGCTGCCGTGCTACGTATCAATCTGCGGTGAACCGCGACAAGTTTGATGGATGTCAATTGAGAACCACCCCAACTCGGACTAGATAGGGCCCATGTCAATCGCAGCCAAAGCCAACGCCCTCTGGGAATATGCCAACCCTCGCAAGTTTCTTGAAACCAGCGAACGGGTCCTGCCGTTTTTCTGGATTGTCTCGACCATCTGCATCGTTGTCGGTCTGACATGGGGCTTTTTCTTTACACCGGACGACTACAAGCAGGGGTCGACCGTCAAGATCATCTATCTGCATGTTCCGGCGGCCCTGATGGCGATCAATTGCTGGCTGATGATGCTTGCCACCTCATTGGTTTGGCTGGTGCGTCGCCACCATGTCAGCGCGCTTGCGGCACGCGCTGCTGCACCGATCGGGATCGTAATGACCCTGATAGCGCTGCTGACGGGGGCCATCTGGGGACAGCCCATGTGGGGCACATGGTGGGCCTGGGATCCGCGCCTGACATCGTTCCTGATCCTGTTTCTGTTCTACCTTGGCTATGTCGCCTTGTGGGAAGCTATCGAAGATCCGGATACCGCAGCCGACCTGACCTCGGTTCTGTGTCTGGTGGGGTCGGTCTTTGCGATCCTCAGCCGGTATGCGGTGAATTTCTGGAATCAGGGCCTGCATCAGGGCGCATCGGTCATGCGGGCGGGGGCCGTTACCGGGGCGGATACGGAAGAGAAGGTCAGCAATGTCTTTTTCTACCCCCTGCTGGCCTGCATCATCGGATTTGTTCTGCTGTTCATCGCCTTGGTGTTGTACCGCACCGGAACGGAAATTCGCGCCCGTCGTATCAAGGCGCTACAGGCACGGGAAAGGGTAGGCGGATGATCCCCGATCTTGGAAAATATGCAGACGCCGTTTTGTCGTCTTATGCCGTTTCCATTGCCCTTATCGTGGCACTGGTTGCGTTCAGCGTGATGCGCGGGCGCAAGGTGCGTGCGGAAATGGAGAAGGTCGAACAGAGGATGTCGCGCAATGGCTAAAATCTCGCCCCTGATGATTGCGCCGCCTCTGATTTTTGGCGCATTCGCGGTTCTCGCAGGCATCGGCATGTTTCGCGAAGATCCCAACGCCTTGCCCTCGGCCCGCGAAGGGCAACCGGCGCCGCCCGTGGTTCTCACCGAGTTTCCGGGAAAGACCCTTTTCGACGATGAAACGCTGCGCAACGGAGAGGTCAAGCTGGTCAACTATTGGGCCAGTTGGTGCGCGCCATGCCGCGCCGAGCACCCCAACCTCGAGGCTCTGGCGGCTGAAGGCATCCCGGTTTACGGCATCAACTACAAAGACAAGCTGAGCAATGCCGAGGCTTTCCTGGATGACCTTGGTGATCCGTACACCGCCATGGGCCGCGACGAACAGGGCCGAATGGCGATTGACTGGGGTCTGTACGGCGTTCCCGAGACCTACGTGATCGACGGTGACGGAACGATCATTCTGCGCTTTGCTGGCCCGATTACGCAGCGTGTCATTGCAAGCACCATCCGGCCTGCGCTTGAGAAAGCTGCGGGCGGTTCATAAACGATAGCCTCCCGTTACGGACAAAACTTCACCTGTGATGAACGAGGCCGCGTCCGACGCCAGAAACCTGATCACTTTGGCTATATCCTCGGGCCGTCCGGCCCGGCCCAACGCAGTATCCTTCACGAAAAGTTCTGTCAGTTCTTCCGAACGAGGCGCTTCAGGAATGTTGATCGCACCGGGGGCCACAGCATTGACGCGTATCCCGTTTGGCCCCAACTCTTTGGCCATGGCACGGGTCCACAGGTTCAGAGCCGCCTTGCTGGCACCATAAGTGACAGCATCACGGGGCGGCAACACTGCATTCATCGACGAGATACTGACAATGGCGGCGCCCCGTTCCAAATGTGGCAAAGCTGCAGCCAGCAAAGCAGCGGGGGCTAGCAGATTCATATCCAGAATGGCGCGATGCTCCTCCGCTTGGAACTCCTCTTTTGGCGTCGATCGAACCAACCCAGCATTGTTCACGATCACATCAAGTCGTCCAAACCGCTCCATCACTTGCGCAATCACCGCCGCAGGTTGATCAGGAGCCGTCAGATCCGAACGGATCGCCAAAGCTTCCCCCCGCAATAGCCTCGCCGGAGGGTTGGTGGACAACCAAGTGAACGCCACCCTATGGTCGCGGCTCAACTCCTCTACGATGGCGTGTCCAATACCCCGCGCCCCGCCTGTTATCAACGCCACCTTTTCCATAACCACCTCCTGTTTTCAGAGTGCCGCGTATATCCAACTTCTTCTGCTGAATAAAACTTCGGAGCGCGAGGCAGAGCCTTGCAAAAGAAAGGACGCCCGAAGGCGCCCTCAAAACTTTCTTATCCGCTGCGTTCGTCAGCCAGCCTTCGCCAGATTTCTCAGCACGTAATGCAGCACGCCGCCGTTTTCGATGTATTCGATCTCAGGCGCGGTATCGATCCGGCATTTCAACTGGATGGTCGTCTCAGCCCCATCTGCATAGGTGATGGTGCAGGGCACGATCTGCAACGGCTCGACCGTATCCAGACCGTGGATCGAGACGGTTTCGTTCCCCTTCAGACCCAGGGTTATGCGGGTATCTCCACCGGTGAATTCGAACGGGATAACGCCCATGCCAACCAGATTAGACCGGTGGATCCGCTCAAAGCTTTCCGCAATCACGGCTTTGACACCCAGCAGTGCGGTGCCCTTGGCCGCCCAGTCACGGCTTGAGCCCGCGCCGTATTGTTCGCCACCAAACACAACCAGCGGAGTGCCATTAGCCTGATAGGCCATCGAGGCGTCGTAGATCGATGTCTGTTCGCCATCCGGGCCTTTGGTATAGCCGCCCTCAACTCCGTCCAACATCTCGTTCTTGATGCGGATATTGGCAAAGGTGCCGCGCATCATGACTTCGTGGTTGCCCCGTCGCGAGCCGTACGAGTTGAATTCGCGCGGTTGAACCTGACGGTCGGTCAGGTATTTGCCTGCTGGCGTCGTTGCCGCGAATGACCCCGCGGGTGAGATATGGTCGGTGGTCACCATGTCGCCCAGAATGGCCAGAACTTTGGCGCCTTCGATATTCGAGATCGTGCCCGGTTCCGCCCCCATACCCTGGAAATAGGGCGGGTTCTGGATGTAGGTCGACGTTGGCGGCCAGTCATAGGTTTCCTGTTGCGGAACCTCTACGCTTTGCCATTTCTCATCGCCCTTGAAGACGTCCGCATATTTCGACTGGAACGCTTCGCGGGTTACGGTCGCTTCAACCAGTTCCGCGATTTCGCTTTGGGTCGGCCAAATGTCCTTCATGAAGACGTTGTTGCCGTTCTTGTCCTGACCGATAGGTTCGGACGTCAGATCGATGTCGAGCGTACCTGCCAGCGCATAAACAACAACCAACGGCGGCGAAGCCAGATAGTTGGCGCGGACATCCGGTGAGATACGGCCTTCGAAATTACGGTTGCCGGACAGAACCGACGTGGCGACAAGATCGCCCTCGGAAATGGCTTCAGAGATTTCTTTCTGGATCGGGCCCGAGTTGCCGATGCAGGTGGTGCAGCCGTACCCAACAAGGTTGAAACCGACCTTGTCCAGATCTTCTTGCAGTCCAGCGGCCTCAAGATAGGCCGATACAACCTGCGAACCGGGTGCCAGCGAGGTTTTGACCCAAGGCTTGCGGTTCAGACCCAGCGCTGCGGCTTTGCGGGCCACAAGGCCTGCACCGATCATCACGTAAGGGTTCGACGTGTTGGTGCAGGAGGTGATCGAAGCAATTACAACCTTGCCCGACTCCATGGTGTAGTCTTCGCCCTTGACCGCGACTTCCTTGCCCATCGGGCGCTTGAAGGTCTCTTTCATTTCCTTGGTGAAAGCGGCCTTGGCGTTGGTCAGCGCGACGTAGTCCTGCGGGCGTTTCGGGCCTGAAATTGCTGGAACGATTGTGCCCATGTCCAGCGACAGAGTGTCGGTGTAGATCGGTGCATAATCCGGGCCTCTCCAGAACCCGTTTTCCTTGGCGTAGGCTTCGACCAGCGTGATGCGGTCTTCGTCGCGGCCGGTGTTGCGCATGTAGCGAAGGGTTTCGCCGTCGATCGGGAAGAAGCCGCATGTTGCGCCGTATTCCGGCGCCATGTTGGCAATGGTTGCACGGTCAGCCAGCGGCAGGCGGTCCAGCCCCTCGCCATAGAACTCGACGAACTTGCCCACCACGCCCTTGGCGCGCAACAATTCGACAACCTTCAGAACAAGGTCCGTACCGGTGGTGCCTTCGACCATCGAGCCGGTCAACTCAAAACCGATCACCTCAGGGATCAGCATCGAGATCGGCTGACCCAGCATTGCAGCCTCCGCCTCGATTCCGCCAACACCCCATCCCAAAACGGCCATGCCGTTGACCATGGTGGTGTGGCTGTCGGTGCCAACCAGCGTGTCGGGATAGGCAACTTCTTCGCCGTTCTGATCGGTGTCGGTCCAGACCGTCTGCGCCAGATATTCCAGGTTCACCTGATGGCAGATACCGGTGCCGGGAGGCACAACGCGGAAATTGTTGAACGCGTTCTGACCCCATTTCAGGAACTGATAGCGCTCCATGTTGCGCTCGTATTCGCGGTCGACGTTCATCTGGAACGCACGCGGGTTCCCGAACTCGTCGATCATGACCGAGTGGTCGATAACCAGATCGACCGGGTTCAGCGGGTTGATCTTCTGTGCGTCACCGCCCAGGCCTTTGATCCCGTCGCGCATGGCGGCCAGATCGACCACCGCGGGAACACCGGTGAAGTCCTGCATCAGCACGCGGGCAGGGCGGTACGCAATCTCGCGCGGGTTCTTGCCGCCATTGGCACCCCATTCGGCAAATGCCTTAATGTCATCGACCGAGACCGAAAAGCCGCTGTCTTCAAATCGGAGCATGTTTTCCAGCACGACTTTCAACGCGGCAGGAAGGTTGGAGAAATCACCCAAACCGGCCTGCTGCGCAGCGGGGATTGAATAGTAGGAAATGGACTTGCCATTCACGTTCAGGCTGCGGCGTGTCTTGGCGGTATCCTGTCCGACTTTAATGGGCATCGGGTGGCCTCCCTTCTCAAATGACTTGGATTTCGGGCATCGCTGAGTGTTATCTGCATCACCCAAGCCGTTGGTTCAAGGTTCAATAGCACTGGATGTACAATTTTGTATACCATTGCACACATTTAGGCGGAGAATTGCAGATGCCGCCCTCAAGAAACGTTGATTGGCGGTTGAGCGGCAAAACGGCTATCCCAGAGAACACCCGTTCAATCCGAGAGTTTTTATGTTTAAACCCGCTGCTTTGACCGCCCTCGTATCCTGCTTGTTCGCCACCCAATCCATGTCCGGTGAGGATCCTGTGGTGGTTGAGCTGTTCACCTCACAGGGGTGTTCATCTTGCCCGCCGGCGGACCGGATCATGCATGAGCTGGCGAAACGCGACGATGTCATCGGGCTGGCACTGCATGTCGACTATTGGGATTACATCGGCTGGAAAGACGAATATGCCGATCCTGATCACACGTTCCGGCAACGGGCTTATGCCCGTGAAAACGGAAAATCCATGATCTATACGCCCCAGATGATCATAAATGGTCAGCACGATATCGTCGGCGCTCAGGCTCAGGAGCTCGACCGTCTGATTGATGCGCATCTAACGGCCGCCCCCGAGGCAGCGGTGACCGCGACCCGAGACGCAGACGAAGTGACCGTGAGTGTGACACCTGTGGAATTGCCCGAAGGTGAGACCTATGACGTGCGTATCGTTCAGTATTCGCCCCTGCGCCATGCCTCGATCCGTCGTGGAGAGTTAGCCGGGCGGGAGTTGGATTATGCCAATGTTGTCGAAACCTGGCAGATTGCGGGCCAGTGGGATGGGCAAACACCGCAGACTTACTCGGCGCAGCTGGAACTAGACTTGCCAGCCGTCGTGCTTGTGCAAAGGGCCGGTCACGGGCCGATTGTTGCCGCGACATGGGCCAAGTGATCAGGGCAGGTTGTCCGGTTGGACGCCAAGCCCGTTCCAGCTTTTCCAGCGCCGATGGATCCAGAACCACTGTCCCATATGCTGCCGCACGATCTGTTCCAGATCGTCATTGGTGAACTGAGTCATCGTCTTTGGGTCCGTGTGCGGAACGGGATCATGCAGGATGATTTCAAAGTCGATGCCATTAGGCTGGCGCACGGCATAGCACGGTATAAGTACGGCCTTGTACTTGATGGCCAGTTCTGCGTTCAACACGGATGTCACGGCAGGCTTGCCGAAGAATGTCAGCTCTTCGCCCCCCAACGCATGCAGGTCGGATACGATAGCGATAATTCCACCGTTCTTGAGTGACCGGACCATTTCGACCATACCGCGCCGCCCCTGTTCGAACATCGGCGCGCCGGTTTTGTAAAAAGCTTCGACATAGGCGTCGTTGAAATAAGGATTGGCCATCCGCCGGTAAAGGCATCCTATCGGTTTGCCGCTGTGTTTCTGCAGGGCGACGCGTGCGGCCAGATAGTGACCGAAATGCGCCGTGATCATCATCACCGGGCGCCCTTCGGCGATCGCGGCGTCAAATGCAGCAATACCGGGCCCGGATATCTTGGCGTTCACCTGACGTTCGATAAAACCTTCGGGTGAGAAATGCTCCATTATTGCCCGACCGGCATTATCCGACACGTCACGATAGATCTTTGTGATCTCGACGTCAGACAATTCAGGGCAGGTGAGCTTTAGATTCCGGCGGACGCGGGTGCGAAATCCAACGACGGGTGCAAGGGTTTTCATGATTGCACCCATGGTCGCTATGCGCCTTTCATAAGGAAGCAGGCGCATAGCGCTGATGATTCCCTGCAGGAACAGATTGGCGACATAGTATTTTCCAAGCTCAAACCGGCTGAGCTCCGACTTTTCGACGGGCATGGAGGTGTCTCACCGCGTGTTGCGAAATGTTGCCTAAGACATACAACCCGGTACCCGTAACCTCAAGCACCCAAGCGAAATGGCCGCCCCAACGATTTTGTGGGAGCGCCTGTTCCTGCCTCAACCCGTGCTTTCGTCTTCTTCCTTTTCAATCAGCGTAATTGTTCCGGCGTCAGACAGGGCACGAACCGCCCCAACAATCTGGGTCATGGCATCTTCGGCCTCAGATTGCTTGACCCGCCCGCGTTCCGCGATTTCCTCGCGCAGGTTTTCTGCCATACGAGAGGAGATATTCGACAGCAGAAACTCGACAGATGCCTTGTCATCATCCGCGGCGGCACCAGCCAGGGCCGCGACCAGAACAGGCTGATCGACTTCCCGCAATATCGCTGGAACATCACGGGGCGAAATCCGGCTGGAGATATGGGCGAAGGTAAAGATCGACCGGCGCACCAGATCGGCAAAATCAGCGTCGTCCTCATCCAGCGCGTTCAGCAGGTCGTCGCGCGTGGCGGACGCAGACTGGTTCAGGATTGCACCCACCCGCGCGCCCGGACCGTCATTGAAGGCCTGAACAGGCCGCTGATCCAGCTGAGCAGCCAGTGACCAGCCAATACGCTCAACCGCTTCGGGTGTGACATTTTCTGTTTTCGAGATTGCGTAGGTGATCCGCCTCGCCACCGGACCCGGCATGTGGCCCAACATCTGCGCCGCCTGTGCCGTATCCATTTTCGATAGCATCACAGCGGCCACTTCGGTGCTTTCCGCCTGTGCCATGGCCGCAAGGTCATGGGCTGGAATGTCGCGCAACCTTTGCCAGGGATCACCGATCTGACGAACTCCGGCAATTTTGCGCAAACGTGCCGCTGTTGCGGGTGTGATTTTTCCACTGACGGCATCCAAGGCCCCGGCAAGCCCATGTGGAAAGGCCAGACCGACATTGTTCAGGGCTTCGCTGAACTCCTGTGCCACGGCACCCAGGGTCACGCGATCCACAAGACCCATTTCCCCCAATTGATGTGTCAGTTTTTCTTGCAGGTCGTCGGGAAGCTCCTCCAACGGAAGATCGGCGCCTTCGTTCAACAACAGGCGCACGACGACGGCCGCCTTCTGACGGCTGGTTAAAGTCCGGGGAACAAGGCGCGGGCTGTCGCCACCCCCTGCGGGAAACGGAGCCGAAGCCCCTTGAACCGTTTGAATTAATGCGTTGGTGTTTTGCATCTGCCTGTGGAGCCAAAGTTTTCGAACCACAGGCAGATTAGAGAGAGTCGGGTTAAATAACCCTGAACCTTAATAACTGTATGTCAGACCCGTTCGGATCGCTTCACGCAGCGACGCCTCGGCCCAGGTGCCTTCTCCGCCACGGGCCTTTATTTCGCGCCATTGCTCGATCGCCAGATCGGTTCGGCCTTCGGACACAAACCCCTGCGCCATGTAGCTGCGCGCCATAAGATTGTCTGGGTTGGCATTGATCGCGTTTTGATAAAAGACATTTGCCAGTCCAAGCTCGCCCATCTTGCGATAGGTGAAACCCCAATAGGTCAGGACACGATCGTCGTCCTGATCCATGATGCGCAGAATGTCCTGAGCGTGCCCGTATTGCCCGTCATAGGCCAGTTCGCGGACCGCATTATACAGCTGATCATCTGTCAGGTTTGACTTGTCAGGTTTGACGCATTTTCCACGGGTTTCGTCATATACACGGCCGAACAGGCATTTCTTGGTTGTATTCGTCGGTTTCGGCGGGCTGCTGCTGTCACCACCTGCAGCATGGACAGCAGGCGCGAAGGCAAAGGCTTGCAAGGCAAGGGCAGAAGCTAACAAAAGGCGCATTTCTTTACTCCGTTCTCGGGGCTCTTATTGAAATCATAGTGCGATCTACAAAAAAGCTAACAGGGGAACGGACGCTTTTATTCACGAACTGGACAAAAATTGTCAGCTGTTGACAGATTTCGCGCAGCTTTTTGTTTCAGTATCCCACGCCGTACCGGGAGCGCAGGATTGGGTCTGTTTGGAATGCTGCTCGCAGGCAAGCCCGGCCGAGGCCACAAGAACCAGTGCCAATGCGCTTAGGATTGTTCGGATCATGATGTTTCCCTCGTATGGAAAAAGCACATGCAGGATACCGCATTTCCGTTGATCTGGCAAAAAGCAAGGGGGTGCTCTGCACGCGGCAGAGCACCCCCGGCTAACAGACTGAAAAGATGTCCGTTATTCTCCAAACACGCGCGCAAAGATCGTATCGACATGCTTGGTGTGATACCCGAGGTCGAATTTCTCTTCGATCTCCGCAGGGCTGAGTGCGGCAGTTACATCAGCATCCGCCAACAGTTCCTCCTTGAAGTCGGTGCGGTGTTCCCAAACCTTCAACGCGTTGCGCTGTACCATGGCATAGGCGTCCTCACGGCTTACGCCCGCTTGTGTCAGTGCCAACAGAACCCGCTGACTCATGACAAGGCCGGGAAACTTGTTCATGTTCTCGATCATGTTCTCGGGGAAGATCAGCATCTTGTCGACCACGCCTGTTAGCCGTGCCAGCGCAAAATCCAGCGTGATCGTGGCATCCGGACCGATCATGCGCTCGACCGAAGAATGCGAGATATCGCGTTCGTGCCAGAGCGCAACATTCTCCATCGCCGGTATTACGGCGGCGCGGACCATGCGCGCCAGACCGGTCAGGTTTTCGGTTAGCACCGGATTTTTCTTGTGCGGCATCGCCGAGGAGCCTTTCTGGCCCATCGAGAAGAACTCAGCCCCCTCCAGCACCTCGGTCCGCTGCATGTGGCGGATTTCGATGGCAATGTTCTCGATGCTGCTGGCGATAACGCCCAGCGTGGCAAAGAAGGCCGCATGGCGGTCGCGCGGAATGACCTGCGTGCTGATCGGCTCAGGCACCAGCCCCAGCTTGTCACAGACATGTTCCTCGACCGCGGGATCAATATTGGCAAAGGTACCAACCGCGCCGCTGATCGCTCCGGTGGCGATTTCCGCACGCGCATCGCGCATCCGGGACAGGTTGCGGTCCATCTCGGCGTAGAAGCGGGCAAAGGTCAAACCCATGGTTGTCGGTTCGGCGTGGATGCCGTGGCTGCGTCCGATACGAACCGTGTTCTTATGTTCCATCGCGCGGCGCTTGAGCGCGGCCAGAAGCCCTTCAAAATCGGCAATCAGGATGTCGGCAGCGCGGGTCAGCTGTACGTTGAAACAAGTGTCCAGCACGTCCGAGCTGGTCATGCCCTGATGCACAAAACGCGCCTCTTCACTGCCGACATGCTCTGCAAGATGGGTCAGGAAGGCGATAACGTCATGCTTGGTGACGGCCTCGATCTCGTCGATGCGGGCGACATCGAATTCCACATCCTTGGCTTTCCAGACAGCGTCCGCATTTTCGCGCGGGATCACGCCCAGATCCGCCATGGCGTCGCACGCGTGCGCCTCGATCTCGTACCAGATGCGGAACTTGGTCTCAGGCGACCAGATGGCGACCATGTCGGGGCGGGAATAACGGGGAATCATAGGCGACGGCACCTTTTTGCAGATTGGATGAGGCGTTGGCGCGGGGTTTAGCTGCGTGCGAGGTAGGGAACAAGATGCGAGAGCGCATATGAGACGGTTTGCCCTGATTCTTGCCGTCTGTTCGGGCTTTTCAGCAGCAGACGGGTTCGGGAAACTGTATTGCAAAGGACTTGGTGTGGCAGTGACGGGCAGGGTGCCGCTACAAGGCAGGTTTTGTACCCGCATTAGTTCTCATCGGATCATGCCGCCAGTTGGGGTTGATGCCCGTCTTGACCTTGCTGCCAAGCGATGCTGGACAAACAGCACATTGACTGTTCAATCTGAAAGGAAGGAAATAATCAGGTTATTGAGATATGCGTTTGTTTTCACGTTCGATACTTGCCCTCTGTGGTGCTTTTTGCGTCGGCGCAGCTGCACCAGCACTGGCTGACACACCCGTGACCTACACCGAGGAAGGCCGAGCGCTTTTTCGGTTTGACGTACCCGACTTCTGGATCCTTCGCACCGGCGGCCCGCGCGAGATTGAGGATACCGAACTGGGCGATACCCGCGCGGTCGCGCGGGTTATGGGGCTCCGGCCGGTGACAGACGACGCAGTGTGGATGGGTTTCGTATCACCTTCGGGGGTTGGAACAATTCAGGGCGGCGTCCGGTACTTGCAGGATATCGACAAGTTTCTGGTCAAAGACCCGACGACGACCAGCACCAGCGATACCCGTATTGGCGGGTTGCCAGCCCGCGTGTTTCGGGGCACCGGGCACCGGGACGGCAAGGGAGTAAGCTTTTCCGCCACCGTCATTGACCTTCCGCAAGGCCGGGTTGCCATCGCAGTTGCCATTCTGCGGGACGGGGCGGACCCGAGTTATGCAGATGATCTTAACGCCGTTTTCGCGTCGTTCCGGGCACTTCAGTGAGGGAGGGAGCGATGAGTGTTAGACTGATCAAACGGATGTCCCTTGCGCTGGGGTTTGGGATCGCGACTTTGACGCTGTCGGCCTGTGACGGTGTGACGGTCGGGGTCGGGTACGGGTATGACCCGTTTTACGACTCGATGCTGTGGAACGACTATTACCATGACGTTAATGTGGATATTGACGTTGATCGTCCCAACCGGCCTGATCGACCAGTGCGCCCCGAGCGTCCGAAACCGCCTGTGGCCAAACCTCCCGCGCGCCCGCGCCCACCTGTGGCGCGCCCACCGGTTGCCCGCCCGCCCATTCATCGACCGGGCCCGCGACGCTAAGGAACAAAAGGCCGCCTGTCAGGCGGCCTTTCTTATGAAAGAAGCTCGGTCGTTATGTGGGCCGAGCCTTCGAGCGTCCGGTGAACCGGGCACTTGTCCGCAATCTCAAGCAAACGTTGCCTTTGCTCCTGATCCAGCGGGCCGCTCAGGCGGATTTTCCGGCGAAACTGGTCCACCTTGCCGTCATTCACCAATCCGGCATCCTGCGCATGAACTTTGTCATGACACACATCGACGCTGACATTTGTCAGGGGCCAGCCTTTGCGCCTGGCGTACATGCGTATTGTCATCGATGTGCAGGCCCCCAAACCGGCCGAGACAAAGCCATAAGGCGACATGCCCTTGTCCGTACCGCCATAGGATGCGGGCTCATCCGCGACCAGATGGTGGTTTGGACCGGCCTGAATATCCTGCATGAACCCGCCCGGATCTGCTTCTGTTATGCGCACAACGCCCTCTGGCGCACCCGGTGGCGGAGCGGGCGGGCACAGTTTCACATAGCGCGAAACCCAAGCGGCGATGACATCTGCTGCATATTCGGCGTCAGAGGCGCGCGTGATCAGATGATCGGCATCGTCGAGAGTTACAAAGCTTTTGGGGTGTTTCGCGGCCATGAAGATCGCGCTCGCATTGTCGATGCTGACCGTTTCGTCGCGTGGAGCATGAAGGATCAACAGGGCAGCTTTGAGGTCGGCGATTGCAGATGACAGGGCTGATTTGGCAATATCGTCCACAAAAGCCTTACCAATTCGGAAGGGGCGACCACCCAGAGAGACCTCGGCACTGCCGTCCTCTTCGATCTGAGGCAGCGCCGCCTCAAAGTGATGCGATACATGGGCGGGGTCCGCCGGAGCACCCAATGTCACGACGGCTTTTACAGTCGGAATACCAGCCCGCGCCCGCAGCACCGCCGCGCCACCAAGCGAGTGGCCGATCAGCAGTGCAGGTGCCATGTTTCGACCGGCCAGATATTGCGCGGCTGAAATCAGGTCCTCGACATTCGAAGTGAAGGTCGTGTTGGCGAATTCGCCTTCTGAATGGCCCAGCCCGGTGAAATCGAACCGAAGCACCGCGATACCCATGGCAGCCAGACGGGCAGAAAT